>RGVT01000215.1 GCA_010027105.1 Planctomycetia bacterium | reverse complement strand
CCGATCGCCGCCACGCGATCGAACGTCGTTCAAAACGACGACCAAGAGTGTACGGGCGTTTATGTTTGGCGTCAAGCATGGCCGAGGCTGCCGGAGTGGGCTCCCCGGCTGGTCGGGCGGATCATCGGCCTGTCAGCGGGCGGTCTGTTTGGGCACGCTGAAGTCGAGCCGTGTGGAGCTGCGGCCCGTCGGTTCGAGCGTGGCTTCGATGCGGTAGTCTTCGAACAGCGGCCGCTGGTATTCGACATCCGGCTTGGCAGCGGGCAGGCCCATGATGACGGCCACGATCGGCCCGCGCAACGCGCCGCGTGAGCCATCCCCTGCGGTCGAATACGAGCCATCGACGATCGCCGCGATTCCCACCGGTCCGCTGTTGCCTTTCGTGGCGTCGGCCTCGAATCGGATCGTGCCCCGCGGGAGCGGTTTGCCGTCGAAAGTCACGGTTCCTTCCACGTCATAGCGGGCCACGCCCTGCGGGCCGCAGCCGACGATGAGGCAGCCATAGGCAGCGGCGGTCAACCACGCCAGGGCTTTGTTCGAGACGAAAGCGTGCATCAGCGTGTTTCACCTGCCAGTTCGCCGGAGCAACCAGCCCGCCAGCCCGATGCCGATGCCGGCCAGCACGACCGCCCCTGGCTCGGGCACGACGATCACGTTGGCCGTAAGTGTGAGGTTGCGGGTGTCAGCCGCCCCGGAAAGATTCTGTTGGTCGCGGAACTTGAGCGTGTAGACGCCCTGGTAAATACCTTCGGCGAGCGATCCCGGGGCAAGCACGCTGGCCGTGGAGCCGTTGTACGTGCCCGACGCGAGGTTCGCGAAGTTGGTCAGGCCGGTCGAGAACACGTCGTTGCCGCTCGTGAACACGATGTCATAGAGCGCCAAGCCGGCGGTGTCGGCGGTCGTGAAGCCGCCGGAGGCGATGTTCCAGATCGAGAAGCCGAGCGAGCCGGAGCCGCTCGTCCAGCCACTCGCGGTGTCGTAGGTGCCGAGATCGAGCGAGAGCGCGGCCGTGTCGCTCGCCTGGAAGCTGGCCAGCGAGTGATTGAGCACGTTCACGCTCACGATGCCGGTGGCCGAGGTCGCGCCAAAGGCGGAGGGATCGTTCACGGTAAACGTGCCCTGCTGGCCGCTGCCGATCGAGGTGCCCGTGAACACGAGGCCGGCGATCGCACCGCTCGTGTCGGCCGCATTGACCGAGCCGAGCGACGAGCCAACCACGTTCGAGAGCCCTGCGCCCGTGAACGTGAGCCCGGCACCGCCCGAGAGGGCGTTGTTGGCGACGGTGTAGGTGAAGGCCGCCGAGCCGCCGGTGATGATCGACACGCTCGGATTGGTCACCGACACGGTGCCGAGCACGGCCCGCTGCTGCAGATCCATGGTCGAGCCCGTGGCGAGGAGCTGGTAGGCCGGGCTGAGGCCCGTGGTGCCGCTGAAGGCTCCGGTGATCGACTGAGCCGAAAGCAGGCGATAAAGGCCGGCCGAGGTGCCGCTGCCGGTGAGATCGAGCGTGCCGCCGGAGAGGTTCATCGTGCCGCTGGCGGAGGTGAGCTGGGCCGTGGCCCCGGCAGCGCTTGCCGCCATGCGCAGCGTGCCGCCGCCGGCACCAAAGGCGAGGCCGCCGATCGAATCGGAATTGGAGCCGAGCGTGAGCGTGCCGGTGGTCGTGGCGTTGCCGAGCGTGACAACAGAGGCATTCGGAATCGCGTTGTCCACGCCCACGATCAGGTTGCTCGCCTGGTTCACGAACGTCGGGCCGTTGTAGGTGTTCACGGCCGAGAGGGTCACCGTCGAGGTGCCGTCCACGAGGAGGTCGCTGTTCGAACTCGAGCCCACGATCTGGCCGGTCACGTTGAACCGTCCGCCGGTGAGCCGCAGTACGGTGCCGTCCTTCGTGAGCGTACCGCCGAGCGTGAGCGTGCCGCCGGCGGCGTTGCGCACGGTTCCGGTGCCGCCCGTGACGGTGATGCTGCGGTCGAGTGCGGCGGTCGTGCCGGTGTAGGTGAGCCCGGCGCCGGACGCGATACCGATGCCGGAGGTAGTGGCGAGGGCGGCAATCCGGTCGAAGGCGAGCGTTCCGGCGTTGATGGTCGTGGCGCCTGTGTAGGTGTTGCTGCCGGAGAGCGTGAGTTGTGCCGCGCCGGTCTTCGTCAGATTGCCGCCGACGCCGGAGATCGAACCGGCAAACGTGGTCGCGCTGCCGTTTCCACCGATGGCGAGCGTGTTCGCGCCGATGGCGAGGTCGTCGGAGCCCTGCAGGCCGCCGAGGTAATACGTGTTCGTCCCTGTGGCGGTGAAGGCGACGCTCTGGTTGCCGGCGGACCCCGTGTCGAGCGTGCTGTTTTGCAGGGCCCAGACGCTGCCCACCTGCAGCGTGGCGGGATTCGACGCACTCATCGTCGTCGTACCCGAGAACATGTTGCTGCCTGACAGCGCGACCGTGCTCGTCCCGCTCGACTGAATCGTGAGGCCACCCACGCCCGAGATCGGCCCGCTCACCGTCAGACTTTTGCCGGCGTTTCCAGAGTTGAGTGTCAGCCCCTTGTTCAGCGTGATGCCGCCCGCCGCGGTGACTGTGTAGTTGGCGTAGTTGTCGAGTGTCACCACGCCCGTGTTTCCAGCCCGCACGACGATGGGATTGGTGTAGGTGCCGTCCAAGCCAAGACTCAACCACGCAGAGGCACTGCCGGTCGTATCTCCGAGCGTGACGGTGCCGGTGCCGAATGCACCGGTGGCCTTGGCGATGGCCACGCCGCTGTTGATCGTCAGCCCGCCGGCAAACGAGTTGTTCGACTCGAGACGAAGCGTGGCATTTGTCACGGTGACGCTGGCCGTCTGGATATTGCCGTACACCTGAACCTGTCGCGAAATGAAGGCCCCGCCAACGGTGAGGGCGAAGTTGCCCGTGATGCCGGTGCCGCCGGTATTCGCGTAGAGCGTGATGTTGTTGGCATTGGCGAAGATCGTGCTGTCGCTGCCGAGGGTGACAGGCCCGTAGAACGTGGCCGCCGCTCCGGAATTCGTCAGCGCCCCGCCGCCCGAGATCCCGGAGCCGTTGAGCGTGAGGGCATACGGATTGCTGCTCGTGCCGGTGATGCCCGCGACGTCAAGCGCGGCCCCGGAGGCGACCGTGACGGCCGCATTGCTGCTGCCGAACGCCTGCGCGCTCCCCATTCTCAGCAGGAGTAGCTGTTCGATCCGGAGAGCGTGAGCGTGCCGGAGGAGAGCGCGAGACCGCCCGCACCGCTGATCGTGTTCGAGACATTGCCGCCGTAGGCGTCGCTGCGGTTGAAGGCGAGCGTGGCGCCGGAGGTGATCGAGATCGGGCTCGACGATGCGAGGCTCCCCGCAACGCCGCCGCTACCGACCTGCAGCGTGCCCGCGGCGACGGTCGTCCTGCCGGTGAACGTGTTGGACCCCGTGAGCGTGAGCGTGCCCGAGCCGAGCTTGGCCAGGCCGAGGGCATTCACGCCGCCGTTGGGATCGGAGATGTTCGAGGAGTACGTGAACGCGGTGCCCGTGGTGTCGATGCCGATCGACGATCCCGGCAGAAAGCCGGTCGATGCGGTACCCAAGCCCCGCAGAGTGTCGAGGTTCGCCGCGGTGAATCCGGACGAGCCATAGACGGCGAAGGCGGCGGTCGCACCGGAGCCGGTGGTGAGATTGGCCGCCGTCCAGTTGGCCGACGTGCCGCCATAAAGGGCAGACGTCGAAGCGAAGAGGAGCGTGCCGGCGTTGATGGTCGTGGCGCCGGAATAGTTGTTGGTGCCGGAAAGCGTCAGCATGCCGGTTCCCGACTTCGTCAGCCCACCCATGCCGCTGATGATCCCGGCAAAACCGGTGCTCTTGTTGTCGCCCCCCGTCGTCAGCGTGCCCGCGCCGAGGGTGACGGCGCCGCCGGATGCGCCGCCGCCCGCCAGCGACCCGATCGTTTGATTGAAGCCATTGAGATCGAGCGTGACGCCGGCCGTGTTCGCCAGGCTGACCGCGGAGAGATTGCCGAAGGCCTGACCGCCCGCAGCCGCACCGGCACGGAGCGTGCCCAAGGTGACGGTCGTCGCACCCGTGTAGGTGTTGGTGCCGGAAAGCGTGAGCACTCCGGAGCCAAGTTGCGACACGTTGATCGCGCCGCCGATGACGCTGTTGAAGTCGGTGCCCTGCGTGATCGTGTCGGAGCGGTTGAAGGCGAGCGTGGCACCGGCCGAACCGGTGATCACGCTCGACGTCGAAAGCGACCCGGCCGTGCTGCCAGAGCCGATCTGGAGCGTGCCGGCGTTGATACTGGTCGTGCCCGAGTAACTGTTCGAACCGGAGAGCGTCCACGTGCCCGTCCCCGCCTTGGTGAGCGCATTGGGGTTCGTGACGCCGGCGACCGTGATCAGCGACCCGGCCGCCGTGGTGCCCGTGGTCGTGGCCTGGCTCAGCGTGATCACGCGCGTGGCGGCATTGATCGCGGTAACCGTCGTGCTGGCCGCGATGTTGGCGCCAGAGATCGCGGCCCCGACGGAGATGCCCGACACCGAATCGAGCGTGATCGTCGTGGCACCGGTCACGAACTGCGACGTCAGCGTGGTCGTGCCTGTGACGCCGTCGGTGAGTCGGCCGGAGAGTTCACCCGTTCCGGCCCCGGATCCTCGCAGCGTCAGCGATTTGGGACCGGCGCCGGTCGTCGTGATGTCGGCC
>RGVT01000214.1 GCA_010027105.1 Planctomycetia bacterium | reverse complement strand
ATCCTCCATGTTTGCGAAGTGTTCAGCTCTCGTCGTGTTCGGTGTCGGTTTCTCCGCAGGCGTTCTCGGCTCTCCGGCGTCCGCGGCCCCATGCAAGGGCAACGGTGCCGTCGTGCAGCACGGCCACGTCGTTCAGCCCGCCGTCATCCACGAGCGCGTGGTCTCGGGCATGCCGACGCGGGAAGTGGCCCTGGTGCAGGCACCGGCCGACATCGTCGACACCGCCGTCGCGGCGGGATCGTTCAAGACGCTCGCCGCGGCCCTCGGTGCCGCCGATCTGGTGGCCACGCTCAAGGGCGACGGCCCGTTCACCGTGTTCGCTCCCACCGACGACGCGTTCGCCACACTGCCCGCCGGCACCGTCGAAAATCTGCTCAAGCCGGAAAACAAGGAGAAGCTCAAGGAGATCCTGCTGCTGCACGTCGTGCCCGGTTCCGTCCTCGCGGCGGATGTCGTGAAGCTCAAGGAGGCGAAGACCGCCGGCGGGAAGACGGTGAAGATTTCCACCGACGGAGGCGTGAAGGTCGGCACGGCCGCCGGCATGGCGAACGTCGTGAAGACCGACATCAAGGCGAAGAACGGCGTGATTCACGTGATCGACGCGGTGATTCTGCCCTGACGCCCGCAGGCCGACGTGCGGCACGACGTGCCTCGCGACCTCGCGGGGCACGTCGTGCTCACCATCGCCACGAGAGCCCCGACCCGCCAAAGAAATCCGCCGCGGCCTCGTTGAGCCCGACCGCGGCGTGAACGTCGATCTGCAGGTTCGGCAGCAGGAACCAGTGCAGGCCGCCGTGCGAGTAGGCCTGCTGCGGCACGCCCACGCCGCCGACCTGGGCGAACACGACGAACTCGTTGAAGAGCATGACCTTCGGGCCGACGTCATACTCGAAGTTGAACGTCTGCAGGTATTCGGTGTAGTAGCCCGCGGCGGCGGGGTTGCGACGCCGATTGACGTTCGTGTTGCACTCGATCTCGAGCCTCTCCCCCGCCCGCCATGCGTAGACGAAGTTCATTCCCGGCAGCACCTCGTCGGCGGTGTATACCGGGCTGCCGGTGGGCACACGCATCTGCGGAAAGATCGTGAACTCCGGGAGCAGGCCGGCCTGGGCAGCGAGCCCCACTTTCGCGCCGAGGTACAAGTCGTCGCTGCCCTGCAGGAGGCTCGTGCCCGCCGGCCCCGCCGTCGACTCGGAGAAGGCGTTGTACTGGACGCGAACCTCGAACCACTCCTGCAGGATGCCGGCCCTGACGAGCGTCTCGGGATACGAGTGGAGCTGCGTCGTCGTGCCCGCCGCGTTGTCGGAGTAGAACGTGTAGCCGTTCTCCACCTGCACGCGGCCGAGCCCCACCGTCGAGGCCGCCTCGGCGATGTGCGGCCGGTCGGTCACGATCCGATCGCCGTAGAGCCCCTCCTCGCCGCCGCCGTCGTCACCGCCGTCGTAGTCGTACGAGAGCAGTTTTTTGGGCCGCTCGGCCGATGCCGCGCAGGCAGGTGAGCCTGCCAGGGCGACCGCGGCCGCGAGCGCGACAGCCAGGCCCCCGGCCCGCACGCGCGCACTCCGCCACCCACGTCTTCCAGACGCCTTCATGCCGCCTTCTTTCGGCAAAAACATCCAGAACCATCGTCAGATCGTTAACGCCGCGAAAGGTTGGCCCACGTTCCGCAGCACCGCCGGCCTGCCACGGCCCCCCGGCTTGCCGGGGTTCACGACGCCGGCGGGTCGGGCGCGGACGTTGTTCAGAGCCGCTGGCGGTTGATCAGGCGGAGGCCGGCGATGAGGACGATCGCGCCGACGGTCGCCGTCACGAGACTGCCGATCGCACCGTCGGCCGAAAGACCGAACAGTCCGAACAAAAACCCACCCAGGATCGAGCCGATCACGCCCATGATGAGGTCGGTCACGACCCCCGAGCCACCGCCCTTCATGATCTGGCTGGCGAGCCAACCCGCGGCGACGCCGATCAGCAGAAACCACACGATGCCCATGGCCACCTTCTTTCTTCGTTCCACCAGGGATGACTCGATCGTATTGTAATCCAAAAACGGCAGTTTCCTCCGTGCGGTGCGCGGCGCGGGGGAGCGTGGATTGCGGTTGCGGGCGAAATCGACGGAGTGCCTACAATCGGGGCGTCGTTCCCCGGTGACGGCCGGGGAGATAATCGCCTGGCGGCGATCGTGCAGTGATCGCGACGGCTGGGATTCCTCGTGCGAAAGGAGGTGGTCTCGTGACGCAAGACTGTACCGGAGGGCTGCGCCGATAACGGCGAGTCGACGGGCCTGCCGTTGATGCAGCCCACCACATGGTCCCTACGGCTGCCGCCCCCTCGCGGGGCGGCAGCTTTTTTTTGACGCCATGATCCGCGTTGCCCAAGCGGCGATCGACGAAATGGAGCCGCGGAGAAAGGACCGCCGCCCGCGCACACGACGGCGAAAGCGGCCTGAAGAGGCGACCCGTCGACCACGAAAGGCCTCGATGCGTCGAGCAGTTCGCCTCCGCGCGATCCCGACGCCTATACTGTGCCGACTGTCCTCCCACTCAGATCCACCTTTTGCCTTTGGAGTCGCTACCGTGGCAGACGCACACACGAACACATGGCCCGACCTCTTGATCGGGCTTTACGACAACCTCACGGGTCGGCGCGCGGAGATCACGTACGAATTCGACGACATGCACATCAAGATTCCCAGCGGAACGGGCCCATCGGCGACACACGCCGAGTGGGTGTTGCACGGGATCCTGAAAATCCGCACGAGGGACACGGGTACGTCCCCAAACTGATTCTGGCCGGGCGACTCACGGGAACGCTGGATGGTCGCCCGGTCGTGATCGATGCCGATCATCGCGGGGTCGTGGTTTCGTTCGCGTCGGTGGCGACGGCGTGGGCGGCGCGGCGCTCGGCACCGGCGCTCGTACCGGTGCTCGCGGTCGCGCGGCGGTGCTGCATTCGGATGCGGTTGAACGTGGCGGGGATCGTGTCGCTGGAGGTGCTTCCCAGGCCGAGCCGTGTCGTGCGGATGCTCGTGCCGCGTCTCGCGGATTCACTCTGAGAGCGACGCGGCGTGCGGTTGAAGGGTCGATCCACAAGGGGGCCACGTCGTGCTCGGTCCGATCCGCCGCCTCCTCGCCGCCGCCTTCGACCGGCTCGACACGCCGCGCGTGCGGGTCTGGCTCGAACGGGCGGTGGTGGCGGGGGCGGCCGCCGGGTTTCTCGTGCACCTCGCGGCGATCGGTCTCGCCCGGCTGTTCCCGGACCTGCCCCAGACGGTCTTCAAGGGGCTCGATGAAAGTCCGCTGCATGCGGTCTACACGCCCTTCAGCGTGATCCTGTTCTACGAGGTGGTGCTCCTCGTGTTCGCACTCACCGCCTCGCACACCGGCGAGATCGCCATGCAGTATCAGATCGTGTCGCTGATCGTCGTCCGCCGGGTCTTCAAGGACATCGGCGGCTTCAGCGACCTGGAAAACTGGCTCGCCGAACCCGAAGCGGTCCGGACCGTGCTCATCGACATGGCCGGTGCGGTGCTCATGTTTCTGATCGTCACGGCCTTCGCGTGGCTGCGTCACATCACGCCCAAGACGCCGATCCGCAACGATCTCGAGGGCTTCATCCAGCTCAAGAAGGCGGTGGCCGTGCTCTTGCTCGGCGTGCTCGTCGTGCTGGCGACGCTCAACCTGGCGAGCTGGCTCGGCCTCGTCGACGGCCTGCCTGCGGTGATCGCGACGCCGCCGGCCGACGTGGATCTCTTCTTCTTCCCGCGATTCTTCGAGTTCATGATCTTCACCGACGTGTTCCTGTTGATCGTCTCGCTGGCCTATTACGACCGCTACGAATACGTGTTTCGCAACGCGGGATTCGTGATCTCCACGGTGCTCTTGCGGGTGTCGCTCTCGACGCCCAAACCCTACGACCTCCTTCTCGCGCTGACGGCCATGCTCTACGGGCTCGCCGTGCTCGGCGTGTTCGCCTGTTTCCTGGCGATCGACCGCGGCTCAGTCGAGCGGCAGAAAAGCCCAGAGTGAGGGGCGGCCGCAATTGCAGTGCACCGCCCGGCCCAGGAGCCCGAGGCCCGCGAGGCTCACGTACACCGCCGTCCGGGCGGCGTCCCAAGAGCCCGCCACGCCGGTGGCGTGGGGCCCGCGAAGCCTTCCCTCCACGCTCGGCACCGGATGGAAGATCGTTTCCACGAGGGCCGTCCGCTCGCGTTCGCGATCCTGGAGGTCGTCGAGCGATTCGATCGTGCGGGCGAGCGTCGCCCGCGGGCAGCCGGCCGCGAGCATGCGCTGATCGACCTCCTCCACGCCGCGGCGGCTGGGCGTCGGCAGCGTGAGCAGGCCGAGAAACGACCAGAGCGTGAACACGAGGCTGAAGGTCACGATGCCCTCGGCCGTGGCCAGCCGCCGATCGCCGACCGCGAAGGCCGCGATCGCGATCCCGAGCAGGGTGAAGCCGAGCGCGAGCATCCGGCCCCGCCACCAGCCGCCGCTCTCGACGGCCAGCTGTCGCCGCTGCACGGCCGTGGCGAATTCTTCCGCGTCGAGCACGTCGCGCCAGCGCAGCGGCAGGAGGTGGAGCCGCGGCCGCACCACGCCCACGACCGCGCCGGAAAAGCCCTCGTCCGCCGACTCTCCCATGAACGTCGGCAGCATCGGCGGCGCCCGATCGAGTGCGACCGGC
>RGVT01000213.1 GCA_010027105.1 Planctomycetia bacterium | reverse complement strand
CGATGTAGCGCCGCAAGGATTCCCGCACGAGCTCACTCGACGGCCGGTGCTGTCGTCGGCTCAAGGCGTAGAGCTGCCGCTTCAGATCCGCGGGAATTCTGACATTCAGCGTCGTCTCCATGTAATACATTGTAACGCATTTCGTGAGCAGGTCAAGGCGGACCGCCGCGGCCAAGGGGGATCGCGACGCCCATTCAGCCCCGCCGGGGATCGGCTCTCGATCTCTTCGAGAGGGCGATAGTCATCCCGCCGGTGCCTGTCCACCCGTGGGTGATTTCGGTGCCCAGGCGATTGCGTGGATATCTCGCCGATCGCCCCCAGGCCGTCACGGCCCTGACGAAGATCGTTCTTGACGAGATCGAGCGGTCCCTGCCCACGGCCTCCGCGCGATCGACATCCACAGCCTGCGACACGGGAGCAACCGGCTCCATGCGGCTCACGACTCGCTCGTGAGTCGGGCCATGCTGGCGGAAGTGCCATTGGCCGGGCTATCCTTCCTAAGCCGGGCTATCCGCCGCCAAGTACTGGCCGCCGGTCGGCCGCGTGGACAACGTGTACGGCGATCGCAAACTGTTCTCCAGCTGCGTGCCGGTGTCGGCCTGGCAGGAATAGGGCCCGGTCAGCCGAGGGAGCGGCGGAGCCAGAGGCCGGCGGCGAGAAACGAGATGCCGCTCGAGAGCAGGTTGATGCCGATGAGCACGCCGAGATAGAGGCCGGCCTGGGCGGCCGGGCTCGTGAGCAGGATGCCGCCGAGGAGCGCCGTCACGATCCCGTCGAACAGGATCCAGCCCCATGGGAATCCGGGCGGCGCGGAGAACGCTGCGGCGAGCTTCGCGGCCGCCTCGAAGAGGATCAGGAGGCCGAGGAACGTCACGAGGGCGTGGATCCCCTCGACCGGGATCGCGAGCATCGCCGTGCCGGCCACGATCGAGAGCACGCCGCAGAGGAGCGTCAGCCAGAAGCCGCGCCACGTCCAGGTGGCGGCCGTGATGCCGAGCTGCGAGATGCCCGCGGCGATGAGCGCGCCGGCGCACACGTAGTCGATCACGGTCGCCGCCGCCCACGGGGCGGCGAGGGCGAGAAGGCCGAGCAGGATCAGGACGCCCCCGAGGCCGAGCGTCCAGCCCGAGAGCGAGGAAAGTGGGTCGGGAGCCGGTTCGGGATTCATGCGGGGAAGTGTACGTCGTCGGAGCCGGGCTGTCGCCGGGGCATGGCCCGGATTCCGCAGAGTGCCACTCTGCGGCTACGGGGACGTTGCGGACCGTGGAGGTGCGGATCGCCCGACTCGGGGACTCGAGGTCAGGCCGCCCCGAGGCCTTCCATGCGGCGCCAGGCGCTCACCTGGCCGAGGTGCATCATCATGTGGCCGCTGCAATAAAAAGTCTGCACCGAGCCGATCGTGGGAAAGAGTTCCTTCATCCGACCCTCGGCGGGGTTCGGCCGCTGGAAGACGTCGTCGGGCGTGCTGCGGAGGGCCCCCGTCACCATCCGATGCCCCTCGAGGAAGAACGTGACGATCTCGTCCATCGACGGATAGAGGTCGAGATCGGGGTCGTCGATGCAGGTCGCGTCCTTCGAGCAGCGGAGGTCGATGCCTTCCGGGATCGCGGGGGCGGGCGCGCCGATCTGCTGGAGGATCTTCGGGGCGTAGAGGCTGAGGTGGCCGTAGACGAACGCGGGATGGTTCGACTCGACCATCCGGCCACCCACGACGGCGAAGCGCGGGAACCGCTCGGCCGCGACCCCCTTCAGGAGCCGGTCGGCGTAGCCGAGCGAGAGCTGGAGCGAATCGGCGATCACGTTGCCGAGCGAGCGGGCCATGGAGCACCTCGGGTCAGGGGATGAAGAATCGTGAGATTGCCGCGGGGAGCGTGTCGCACTCGACTGCGAACACCCGCGCGGCGAGCGACTCGGGCGTGTCGTCGGGGAGCACCGGCACGGTCTGCTGGAGCAGGATCCTGCCGTGATCGTACTCGTTGTCGACGAGGTGCACCGTGCAGCCCGAGACGGTGCAGCCCCGGGCGAGCACGGCCCGATGGACGTGCATCCCGTGATAGCCCTTGCCACCGAACTCGGGCAGGAGCGCCGGATGGATGTTGATCACGCGGCCGGCGAAGTCGGGCGGGATCTCCACGAGCTGGAGAAATCCCGCCATCACCACGAGGTCGGCCTCCACCGCCCGGCAGGCGTTGAAGATCGCGTGGCTCCAGGTGGCCAGCGGCGTGTTGCCCTTGGGCAGGACGTGCGTCGGCACCCCGGCCCGCCGCGCCACCTCGACGCCGCGCACGTCGCCGCGGCTCGCGACCACGATCTTGATCTCCGCGGCGAGCGTCCCGGCCTGGATCCGCTCGAGCAGGTTTTCGAGGGTGCGGCCCGAGCCGGAGAGGAGCACGGCGAGGCGGAGGGGGGTGGGCATGGGAAAAAAGGTGACAGCCACCAAATCTGGGCAATCTCCAGGGGAGAGGCTTGCGCAGATTACCCAGATTTGGTGGCTGGCACCGTGAGGAGGTGGATGGTGAGGGGGTGGCCGTCGAGGTCGAGCGACTCGCTGGCGGCGCCCGCGAGTGGGCCGAATGTGGCGCTCGTGGCGAGCGTTTCGCCGGCCACGTACTCGAGGTGGGTCTCGAGCGCCCGGCGGAGTTCGGCCGAGCCGGTTTCGAAACCAAGGGAGATCCGGTCGGTGAACTCGAGGTCGAGCGTCTTCCGCTGCGACTGCACCGCGTGCACCACCTCGCGCACGAGCCCCTCGGCTACGAGTTCCGGCGTGAGCTCCTTGGCGATCACGACGACCGCCAGCGGGCTCTCGGCCGCGGCCCAGCCCTCCTTGGCCGTCGTGCGGATGATGACGTCGTCTTTGTCGATCACGGCCGCGCCGCCGCCGGGCAGGGGGAGCGAGGCCCTGCCGTCGCGGGTGAGCGTCGCGAGCAGGGCCGCCGCGTCGGTCTTCGCGAGCGCGTCGCGGGCCTTGGGCAGATCCTTGCCGAGCCGCGGCCCGAGTTTCTTGAGGTCGGGCAGCACGCTGCGCGTGATGTAGCGGTCGGGCTCGCGGCAGATCTCGAACTGCTTCACGTTGAGCTCGTCGCAGACGAGATCGGCGTGGGCCGCGAGCCACTGTTCGTCGGCCGGCGAAGCATCGGCCAGAATCACCTCGACCTTCGCGAGCGGCTGGCGGACCTTGAGCCTTTCCGCGGCGCGGGCGGCGCGGCCGAGCGACGAGACGTCGCGCACGAGCGCCATCCGGCGGACGAGGTCGGCATCGACGAGCGCGGGCACGCCGCCCGGATAGTCGGTCAGGTGGACGCTCTCGGGCACGCGGTCGCCGAACGACGCCACGGCGAGGTTCTGCCAGACCGCCTCGGTGACGAACGGCACGAACGGCGCGGCGAGTTTCGAGATCGTGATCAGCGCCTCGTAGAGCGTCCAGTAGGCGTCGAGTTTGTCGCGGTCGGTCTCCGGGCCGCCGTCGGCCCGCCCCGCCGCCCAGAACCGGTCGCGACTGCGCCGCACGAACCAGTTGCTGACGGCGTCGACGAGGGCGGAGAGCCGCTGGGCGGCCGTGAAGTGGTCGAAGGCGTCGAGCCGCTCGACCATCGCGGCGGCCGTCGCGTGCAGCTCCGAGAGCATCCAGCGGTCGAGCTCGCCGCGCTCGGCCACGGTCGTCCAGCCCCGCGCCCGGGCGAGGTCGGCATGGTCGAGTCCGACGGGCGCGGCGAGCAGGGCCGCCGGATCGAAGCCGTCGATCCGGGCGTAGATCGTGAAGAACGAATACACGTTCCAGAGCCGCAGCAGAAACTCCGGCACGCTTTCGCGGATCGCCCGCTCGCTGTAGCGGATGCTGTTCCACGGCGGCTGGCCGGCGAGGAAGAACCAGCGCAGGGCGTCGGCGCCGTAGGTGTCGAAGATGACGGCCGGCTCCTTGTAGTTGCGCTTGCTCTTGCTCATCTTCTGCCCGTCCTCGCCGAGCATGTGGCCGAGGACGATGCAGGTCTTGAAAGGGTGGGGATAGGGCGTTTTCTCCGCCCCGAACAGGAGCGTGCTGATCGCGAGCTGGCTGTAGAACCAGCCGCGGGTCTGGTCGATCGCCTCGGAGATGAAGTCGGCCGGGAACTGGGCCTTGAAGTCAGCGTCGCCCGCGTGCGGCCAGCCCCACTGGGCGAACGGCATCGCGCCCGAGTCGAACCAGCAGTCGATCACCTCGCTCACCCGCCGCATCCGCGCGGCCGGCGCGAAGGGCGAATCGTAGGTGACCGCGTCGATGTAGGGCTTGTGCACCTTGAGGTCGTCGGAGAGTTTCGGGTTGGCGGCCTGCGCCTGGTCGAAGACCTCGGTCCCGGCGACGCCCGGCTTGGCGAGCAGCACGGCATACGAGGGCACGGCCTCCATCTTCCCGGTCTGTTCGCACACCCAGATCGGCAGCGGCGTGCCCCAATACCGCTCGCGGGACAGGGCCCAGTCGACGTTGGTCTCGAGAAAATTCCCGAACCGGCCGTCCTTGATGTGGTCGGGCAGCCAGTCGATCCGGGCGTTGTTGGCGAGCATCTCGTCGCGGAACCGGCTCGTGCGGATGAACCAGCTCCGCCGCGGATACTGGATGAGCGGGTCGCCCTCGGCCCGCCAGCAGAACGGATAGTCGTGGACGTATTGCTCCTGGTGGACGAGCAGCCCGCGGGCCTTGATGTCGCGGGTGATGTCGCGGTCGCAGTCCTTCA
>RGVT01000212.1 GCA_010027105.1 Planctomycetia bacterium | reverse complement strand
GGCCAGCCCAACGCCGGCCAGCCGGGAGGTGGGCCGCCCGGAGGCCCGCCGCGTGGCGGCACCGAGGAGGATCGCAACCGCTGGCGGAAGCAGATCATCGACACCACGACGCCCGAGCAGCGGGCCCAATACGTCGAGTACCGCCGGGCGATGGACCAGCGCCGCAAGGAACTCGGCCTGCCGGCGGCGGGCCCGCGATAGCCTTCAGCCATGGCCGACACGCTCGGGCTGCTCGCCGAAGCGCGGCAGCTCGCCCTCGATCTCGGGTACGTCGTCCGCGAGGAGCCGCTCGGCGACCTCCCCGGCGGGGCCTGCGTCGTCGGCGGCGAGCGCAGGATCCTGCTCAACCTCGAGCAGCCGGCGGCCGGGCGGCTCGACGCGCTGCTCCGCACGCTGGCCGCGGATCCGCGCACGCGGTCTCAGCCGATGAGCCGGCTCCTGGCAGCCCGCCTGAAAACGTAGGACAGGCTTCAGCCTGTCACGGTCATGGACGACAGGCTGAAGCCTGTCCTACGAACAATGGACGACAGGCTGAAGCCTGTCCTACGAACAATGGACGACAGGCTGAAGCCTGTCCTACGTGTAGAGCTCGTGGGCGGCGATGAAGCGCTCCACGGCGCGGGGCGTGCGGTAGCGGATGCTGCGGCCGGCCTTCACGAGCGAGCGCAGGTCGCTCGAGCGGATGCCGAGCGCCGGCACCGTCACCCGGTCGGCCACGATTTCCTCCGCCCGCGCCGGGCCGAGCAGCGCCGCGAGCCGCGGCTCCCGCACGAGCGCGGCGACGTCGTCGAGCCCGTCGCGCTCGACCGCGAGCACGCGGACGAGCGCGAGAATCCGCCCCGGCTCGCGCCACTCCGGCAGGCCCGCGAGCGCGTCGGGCCCGAGGATCAAGGCCATCTCGTCGGCAGGGTGCGCGTCGCGAAGAGCCGCGAGCGTGTCGACCGTGTAGCTCACGCCCCCGCGGTCGAGCTCGAGCGTCGAGACGGAGAATGCAGGATTGCCCCCCACCGCGAGCGCGAGCATCTCGGCCCGGAGGGCGCCGTCGGCGAGCGCGCGGTCCTGCTTGAACGGCTGGATCGCCGCCGGCACGAAGAGCACGCGGTCGAGGGCCGCCTGCTCGCGGCAGCACTCCGCCACCACGAGGTGGCCCTGGTGCACGGGGTCGAAACTGCCGCCGAAAATCCCGATCCGCATGGGGCGTCCGCGGGCGCGTGCCGGAGATGCTCTAATCGAGCCGATGCGGCAGTCTACGGGCCAGCGCGAGCTTTTCGAAACCCGGCCCGCCTGGGAGGAGGACGACGCGCGGCAGGGGATCGTGGCCACCGTCGTGCTCCCCGACGGGGTCGACAAGCCGCTCGACTATCTCGTGCCGGAAGCGCTCGCCGCGGCGGTCGAGCCCGGCCGGCGGGTGCGGGTGCCGCTGGGGCGGGGCAACCGCGAGCGGCTGGCCTACTGCGTGGCCGTGCGCTCGGGGGAGCTGCCGCAGCAGCCGCTCAAGAGCGTGGCGGGCGTCGAGGACGATGCGCCGCTGCTCGCCCCGCGGATGCTCGAACTCACGAAGTGGATGAGCGAACGGTGGCTGGCCCGCTGGGGCGAGGTGCTCGAGGCCGTGCTCCCCGCCGGCGTGCGGGCCACGAGGAAGCGTCGGGCGGTGCCGCTGCTGGTGGCGACGGGCGCATCGTCCGCGCGGAAGCCCACGGCCGCACAGGCGCGGGTGATCGCCGCAGCCACGGCGCCGGCCACGGCCGAGGAACTCGCGGACCTTACCGGTGCGAGCCGGGCGGTGATCGCGCGGCTCGTGAAGGCGGGGCTGCTCGCCGCGGCCGGCGTCGCCGACGCGCCTGGCCCGACGCGGAACGCCCGCGCGCGGATCAGCCACGACAGACCCGCCGCCCTCTCGCCGGCCCAGTCGCAGGCGCTCGAGGCGATCCGGGCCCCGATGCGCGACGGCCGGTATGAGACCGTCGTGCTCTTCGGCGTGACGGGCAGCGGCAAGACGGAGGTGTATCTGCAGGCGGTCGAGGAGACGATCGCCGCGGGCAGGCAGGCGATCGTGCTCGTGCCCGAGATCAGCCTCACGCCGCAGACCTGCGATCGCTTCCGGGCCAGGTTCGGCGACGTGGCGGTGCTCCACAGCCACTTGACCCCGGCCGAACGGCACACCCAGTGGCGGGAGATCGCGAGCGGCCGCGTGGGCGTCGTGGTCGGCGCCCGCAGCGCCGTCTTCGCCCCGACGCCGCGGCTCGGCCTCGTCGTGATCGACGAGGAGCACGAGAACTCGTTCAAGCAGGCCACAGCCCCGCGCTACCACGCCCGCGACGTGGCCGAGTGGATCGCCCGGGCCGAGCGTGTGCCGCTCGTGCTGGGATCGGCGACGCCCTCGCTCGAGACGTTCGCCCGCTGCCTCGCCGGCGAGTGGACGATGTGCCGCCTGCCCGACCGCGTGGGCGGCTCGCACCTTCCGCCGGTGATGACCGTCGACCTGCGCGATCCGTCGAGCCGGGCCCGCGGCGCGGTGAGCCCGCGGCTCGCGGCCGGGATCAAGTGGGCCCTCGACGCGGGCGGTCAGGTGATGCTGCTCCTCAACCGCCGCGGGTTCGCGACGCACGTGCAGTGCCGGGCCTGTGGCCACACCGTCCGCTGCCC
Source organism: Planctomycetia bacterium (assembly GCA_010027105.1). Lineage (GTDB taxonomy): Bacteria > Planctomycetota > Planctomycetia > Pirellulales > UBA1268 > RGVT01. Next base: position 2,064 of record RGVT01000212.1, on the reverse strand, counting down.
GCAGTGCGACCTCGCGCTCACCGTGCACCGCCCCGAGAACCGCGGCATCTGCCACGGCTGCGGCCTCGTGAGCCGCCTCGCCCACGCCTGCCCCGCCTGCGCTGCGCCCAACCTCGTGCAGCGCGGCACCGGCACGCAGCGGCTCGAGGAGGAGGTGCGGGGGCTCTTTCCCGGCGCCCGGGTGGCCCGCATGGACACCGACACGATGCGGGCCCGCGGCAGCCACGAGCGCACGCTCGACGCCTTCCGGGCAGGCGAGATCGACCTGCTCGTGGGCACGCAGATGATCGCCAAGGGGCTCGATTTTCCCAGCGTGATGCTCGTCGGCGTCGTGAACGCCGACGCCGCGCTCCACCTGGCCGACTTCCGCGCCGCGGAGCGCACCTGCCAGCTCGTCACGCAGGTGGCGGGCCGCAGCGGCCGCGGGCGTCTCGGCGGCCGCGTCGTCGTGCAGACGAGCACGCCCGACCACCCGGCGATCAGCGCCGCGGGCCGGCACGACTACGAGGCCTTCGTGCGCAGCGAACTGCCGCTCCGCGAGGCGCTGCTCTACCCGCCCTTCGGCCACATCGTGCGCGTTGTCGTGCGCAGCGTCGACGAGCAGGCCGCCGCGAACTGGGCGGAGCACATCGCCGGGCGGCTGCGACAGGAGGCGGCGGTTCTTCCGGCCGAGGCCACCGAGCCGCCCGCGGTCCGCGTGCTCGGCCCCGCCCCGGCACCGATCGCGCGGCTGCGCGACCGCTTTCGTTACCACGTGCAGGCCATGGGGCGCGACGAGACGGCCCTGCGGAATCTCATCCGCCGCGCGACGGCCACGCTGCAGACACCCGATAAGGTGGCGTGGATCGTGGACGTCGATCCCGTCGAGATGCTTTGAATCGGTTCGCGCACGCGCCGGCTCAGGGTTACCCCGTACCGCCTCGTCGGACGTTCGCCTCCGCCCTCCAGGCTGCGGCTCACTCGGAGCGACTGGCGCTGCGCCATCCTGGCTACGCTGGTCGCAAACGCCGTCTCAGCGGTAGGGGTAACCCCTCGCCTCCGTCTTCACGGGAAATATGGCATCGTGCCATTTTCCCTTGGCCGACCTCCGTCGGCCGGTACTTACCCGGCCCTCCGGGCCTGGCGGTCAGCCGTTGGAGGAGGCTTCGGGCTCCCCGTGCCAGGATGGCGCAGCGCCAGTGAGTCCGAGTGAACGGAGGCCAGGAGGGCCGCAGTGAACGTCCGGCGACGGGATATGGGGAGCCCGAAGCCGGCGCGCTTACGTTGGGCCAAGAGACTCGCTGCGGGTACCATAAACCAGATGGCCTACCGGTCTTTCACGGACATCGTCGGCGAGTCGAGCCTGGAGCGGAAATGCCGCTTCCTGTTCGGGCTCTGCCTGCTGCTGCTGATCACCGGCAGCTTCTGGTGGTATGGCTTCCGCACCGAGGAGCTCGTCTACACCACGACCCGCAACACCGGCCGCAACTTCGTCGACACCGCGATGCTGCAGCTGCACTGGGAGAAGCTCGAGCCCGACCGCAAGTTCACCGGCCTGATCGAGCAGCTCGGGGCCGTGCTCAGGCCGCAGCAATACCGCTCGTGGGTGCTCGATCCCGCGCTCGGGCCGGAGGAGCGGGCCCGCCGCGGCTACACGCGGCTCGACGTGGCCGTGCTCGACTACTTCGCCGCCCGGCCCGCCGGCGCGGCGCCCGCGGCCGGGCCGGCCGACGCCGGCGAATACCGGGAGTTCCGCACCGCCGACAACAAGGAATACCACTACTACCAGCCGGTCCGCTGGAAGAGCAGCTGCCGGGTGTGCCACGAGTATCGCGGCCTGATCGGCGACGCTCCGGCCCGGGCGGAGGGGGGCGGCGGGCACGCCCGGTATGCGGATGACGACCTGATGGCGGTGGTCAAGGTGGTGATGCCCGATTCCGTCACGCGCCGGGCGATCAACTGGAACCGTGCGCTGCTCCTGGCCACCGCGATCATGACGGTGTTCCTGGCGATGCTCGTGGCCTACGCCATCGTGCGGTTCGTGATCGTCAAGCCGCTCGGCCACCTGCGCGACGTGGCCGACGA
>RGVT01000211.1 GCA_010027105.1 Planctomycetia bacterium | reverse complement strand
GACGTGCACGGCAAGGTCGTGAAGGGCATCCTCGCCTGACGGCCGGGCGAAGCGGTGTCAAGGAATGCCGCGATGAGAAAACTCGCTTCGCTCCAGGTCGTGAAGTACGTGCGGCCGATCCCCGGCGCCGACGCCATCGAGGCCATCGGCGTCCTCGGCTCGCAGTGCGTGGCCAAAAAGGGCGAGTTCCGGGAGGGCGACGCGTGCGTGTACTTCGAGATCGACAGCCTGCTCCCCGAGGAGCCGCGGTATGAGTTCCTGCGGCAATCGTCGTTCAAGCCCGACCTCGGCAAATTCAAGCTCCGCACCGTGCGGCTCCGCAAGCTGAGTCAGGGCCTCGCCCTCCCCGTCGGGGCGTTTCCCGAGGCGGCCGGCCTGCCGATTGGCTCCGACCTCACGGCGCTGCTCGCCGTGGAGCAATACGAGCCGCCGATCCCCACCTTCATCGCCGGCGACACCCGCACGTTCATCATCGATCCCCGGAGTGGCGAGTTTCACGCCTGTGGCCGCAACTACAGCTACGAGCAGACTCCCGAGCACGCCTTCTGGAAGGTCGAGACACGCTACGGCATCCAGGCAGGCCTCGAGGCGCTCGGCGGCACGCTCGCGCTCCAGGGAGAGATCGTGGGGCCGGGCATCCAGTGCAACAGGCTCGGCCTGCCGTTCGTGCCGGTGCTCGAGCGCGGCGATGCGTTTTCCTATTCCCTCGCCGATCTCCTCGAGAAGGCCAAGGGCCGCTACCGCGAACACTTTCCGCTCGCCAAGGCGACGCAGGAGCGGGAGGGAATCGTCGTGCGGAGCCTGTGCGGCTCGATCAGCTTCAAGGCCATCAACAACGATTTCCTGCTCGCCGAGTAGGGCCGGGGAGGGCCGGCGGGCTCCTCAGCCGACGACATACACCCCGATCGCGGCGGTCATCAGGGCGGCGGCGGCGATGCGGCGGACGAGCGTGGCCCGGTCAACCCGCTGCTCGAGCTCGTGCCAGCCGAGGTGCGCGAGGGCCGCCCCGAACACGATCGACATCACGCCCCGCGTCGACTGCACGACGTTGCCGAGCACGGCGCCCACGAGCCCGAAGCAGATGTAGAGCGCCGCCATCGCCACGAGCCACGTCGCTGCATACGCGGCCGCTACCCGCCAGTCCGCCCCGCCTTCCGCCGCCCGCTGCGAGCGGCGCACGAGGAGCGCCGCGGCGCAGCCGAGCCCGCAGGCGGCGTACGTGAGCAGCATGCCCAGCACCGCCGCCGCCATCCTGCCCGCCGCGGCTGCGCCCGGCGGTGCGATCACGTCGATCAGCCGCACGATGGCAAGGTCGGACGCGGCGAAGCAGCCGCACACCGCGAGCACCCGCACGAGCACGACAGGCGGCAGCCCCCCTGCCGTCCCCTGCAGAACCGCCGTGGCGGCGACGCTGAGCCCGACGCCGAGCCATTGCCGGGGCGCGAGCGACTGCCCGAGGAACATCGCCGCCACGAGCGCGAGCAGGAACACCTTGAGCCCGAGGAACGGCGTCAGTCGCGAGGCCTCGAAGCGGCGGAGGAGCCCGAACAGGATGAGGTTTCCGGCCAGATAGGGGCCCGCCGCGCCCACGAGCGGCCCGACGAGCCGTGCCGGCCCCGGCAGCGCGGGGGGCAGCACGAGCCCCGCTGCGGGGATCGCCACGAGCCCCATCACCACGTGTGCCCGCAGGAGCAGACCGAGCGCCGCGTCCTGCCGCGAGTCGACCGCCCGCGCGAGCACGTGATGCCGCGAGAGCAGGTAGGCGAGCGACATGCAGGCCGCCGACACGAGGCCGGCGAGGATGCCGATCCAGAGGGTCGCGGAAGCGAGGCTCGAGGTCATCGACCCGTCGGCGGGTTGCGGGGTGGGAGGCGGGAGGATACCCCAAACCCGCACATCCGGCACCGGCGGCACAGCCGAAGGCCGTTTCCGCGGCCGAGTCGCTCCGCTGCAACTCTCCGCCGGCTCAGTGCACGAAATCGACCGAGAGCATGCACTCCGGGCAGAGCCCGATCTCGCGTCGGCCACGGACGGACAGTGGCTCGTAGCGGTTCGACGATCCCAGACGCAAGAGCGCCGAATCATCGCCGTCGGGATCGATGATCAGATACCAGCCGACGCGGCTCGCCTCGTAGAGATCGCGTTTCACCGTGAGATCCCGGCTGCGTGTGGCTTCCGAGAGAATCTCCACGACCAGGGCCGGCGGGCGCTCGACATGCCGCTGTGGTGCCGGGCCGCACACCACCACCAGATCGGGCCGAACCACCGTGTCGTTCGACACGATCCAATCGATCTCGGCGAGCACGGTCGCACGGCAGCCGGCGGCGTCGATCGCGTTCCACAGCGTGGCCGCCAGACGTGACAGCTGCTCGGCATGTCGGCCGAAAGGACTTGGCGTCATCGCCACCGCCACGCCATCCATCAACTCCCAGTCACCCTCCCACGATGCGTGGTCGGCGACCGTATAGTGCGGCAGATAACGAGGGGCAGTGCTCACGCGACGCTCCGACACACCGGCGATTCCGCCGTTCCGCATCAGAGTGTACTGACGTACCGTACGATTGGTCAACCGGGAGGATACCCCAAACCCGCACATCCGGCACCGGCGGCACAGCCGGACCATACCGCGGCGGGCCGGGCTCCACCCGAGCGCGTTGCCGGCTCCGCCGCCGCGATCGGCCTGTAGAGTTTCCTAGGCTCGTAGAGTTCTCAAGGGAAGGATGCCCACGCCATGGCCTCGATCGACCGTCCGCTCGCGCCGCCGTTTTCCACCCGGTTCACGGCCCGCCCGTCGGTCGCTGAGCCCTGTGCCGCTCCGCCTGCCCGCGACCGGCTGCGCGACATCTCGGCCCTCGCGCTCCTCGCCGGCTGCTTGTTCCTCGTGGCGGCCCTCGCGACCTACCATCCCGCCGACCCGCCGCTCGCCCGCGGGTTTCCGCAGCACCCGCAGCCACGCAATGCCTGCGGCCTGTGCGGCGCGGCTGCGGCCGCGGTGCTCACCGAGTGGCTCGGCCTCGGCGCATGGCTCGTCGCGGCGCTCGCGGCGGTGCTCGACGCTGCCCTGCTGCGCCGCCGGCCGCTCGCCGACCTGCCCGTGCGGGCGCTGGGCGGCGTGCTCGCCGTGGTGGGCGTCTGCACGCTCGCGGCCCTCTCCCTGCCCCCCTGGTGTCCCCGGCCCTTGTCGGGGCCTGGCGGAGCGCTCGGAGCGCTCGGACGCCTAATGGCCGAGACCTACCTCGCGACGACGGGCGCCACGATCCTGGCTGCGGGCCTCGCGGCCGTCGGCCTGTTTCTCGCCTGCGACGCCCTCATCGTAACACTCGGCGGTGGATGCCTTGCCGCCGTCGCCGCGGTCGCCGCCGGAACACAGGCGGCCTGGCGGGCCGTCGCCGTTCGGATGCCCCGCACGCGGGGCGCCGACGCCGCGCACCCCGGGCCGGGAGGCCTGCGGCTTCACGACGCCGACTGGGCCGACGCGCCCCGCGCCGGCGACGACGACCGGAATCAGGACGACGACCAGGACGAGGATGCCGAAGACGCCGGGCCCACGATCAAGGTGCGCCGCCGCGAGGTCGCCCCCGTCGAGGCCGACGACGACTCGTCGTTCGAAGCCGACGTCGACTCCTTCGACACCGAGGCGTCCGACGGAGCCGATCCCGCCGGAGCGAGCGAGGAGGATTCCGCCGCCGTGCCTGTGCCGATCCGGTCACGCACGGGCCGCTGCAAGCCGGGTTCCGTGCTCGAAATGGCCCCCGACCCGTCGGCCGACTACGAACTGCCCTCGGTCGATCTGCTGCTCCCCGCCGAGCAGCTCCAGCTCGACGCCCAGGAGCAGGAGGTGCGCGAGCGGGCCAAGGTGCTCGAGAAGACGTTCGCCGACTTCGGCTTCAAGGTGCGCGTCGTCGAGATCGAGACCGGCCCGGTCATCTCGCAATACGAGATCGAGCTCGAAGCGGGCCTGCGGCTGGCGAAGATCGCGAACCTCGCCGACGACCTCGCGATCGCCCTGCGCGTGCCGAGCGTGCGGATCGTGGCCCCGATCCCCGGCAAGAACTCGGTGGGCATCGAGGTGCCCAACACCGACCGGCAGATGGTCCGCCTCCGCGAGGTGATCGAGGAGACGCAGGCCAAGAGCCGGAACATGAAGATCCCGCTCTACTTCGGCAAGGACGTGGCGGGCAACCCGATGGTGTTCGACATGGCCAGCCTGCCCCACCTGCTCATCGCCGGCCGCACCGGCACGGGCAAGAGCGTCTGCCTGAACTCCATCATCGTGTCGATGCTCATGACCCGCCGGCCCGACGAGGTGCGGATGCTGATGATCGACCCGAAGATGGTCGAGCTCACGCCCTACAAGTCGCTGCCGCACCTCATGCACCCGGTGGTGACCGACATGAAGAAGGCCGAGGCGATCCTGGCCTGGGCCGTCGACAAGATGGAGGAGCGGTACGCGCTGCTGGCCCGCGTGGGAGTGCGGCACCTCTCGCAATACAACCAGCTCGGCCGCGAGGAGCTGCTCCGCCGTCTGAAGCCGGAGAGCGAGGAGGAGGCGCAGGCCGTCCCCACCACGATGCCGTTCATCGTGATGATCGCCGACGAGATCGCCGACATGATGATGACGGCGGGCAAGGAGATCGAGCAGCACATCATCCGGCTGGCCCAGAAGAGCCGGGCGGTGGGCATCCACCTCATCCTCGCCACGCAGAAGCCGACGGTCGACGTCATCACCGGCCTGATCAAGAGCAACCTGCCGGCGCGGATCGCCTTCCAGGTGGCCAGCCGCACCGACAGCCGCGTGGTGCTCGACGAGATGGGGGCCGAGCGGCTCCT
>RGVT01000022.1 GCA_010027105.1 Planctomycetia bacterium | reverse complement strand
GGCCGAGTTGATGATCCCCTCGACCTCGCCGTTGCCGAGCTTCGTCTTCGTCTGGCCCTCGAACTGCGGGTGCGGCACGCGGACGCTGATCACGGCGGTGAGCCCCTCGCGGACGTCCTCGCCGGTGGGCACGAGGTCCTTGTAGAGCCCGCTCTTCTTGCCGTAGGCGTTCAAGGCCCGGGTGAGGGCCGCGCGGAAGCCGGAGACGTGCGTACCCCCCTCGGTCGTCGCGATGTTGTTGACGTAGCTGTGGAGGCTCTCGGTGTATTCGCCCGTGTACTGCAGCGCGATGTCCCAGGTGACGCCGTCGCCCGAGCCTTTGATCGTGATCACGTCGGCATGGATCGGATCGCTCGCCTTGTTCAAGTGCTCGACGAACTCCTCCACGCCCCGTTCGTAGCGGTATTCCTCGGAGTTGCCGCTGGCGGCGTCGGTGAACGTGATCCTGACGCCCGAATTCAGGAACGCCAGCTCCCGCAGGCGGCGGGAGAGGATGTCCCAGGAGAACTTCGTCTGCGGGAAGATCTGCGGGTCGGGCTTGAAGGTCGTCTTCGTCCCGGAGCGGGTCGTGGTCCCCATCCTGCGGACCGGCCCGGTCGGCTCGCCGCGCTGGTACTCCTGCTGCCAGGCGCTCCCCTCGCGTGACACCTCCACCTCGCACCACTCCGAGAGGAAGTTGACGACCGTCACACCCACGCCATGGAGGCCGCCGGAGGTCTGGTAGGCCCCCTTCTCGAATTTTCCCCCGAACTTGAGCACCGTCATGACCCCTTCCAGGGTCGACACGTCGCGGTCCATCTCCTCCGAGAGCTGCGGGTGGCGGTCGACCGGGATGCCTCGGCCGTCGTCCTCGACGGTCACGCTGCCGTCGACGTTGACCGTGACGCTCACGTGCTTCGCGTGGCCGGCCATGCACTCGTCGATCGAGTTGTCGACCACCTCGTAAACGAGGTGGTGCAGTCCGCGGGCGGTATTGTCGCCGATGTACATGCCGAACCGCTCGCGCACGTGATCGCGGTCGGAGAGGTGCTTGAGGTCGGCACTGGTGTACCCCGGCCGGTCGGCGGCGTCCGTCATGATCGATTCCCCTCGTGCGTGCCCGCGGTGTCGCGGCCCGCGTCCGCGAGCACGCGGCAGCGGATGTCGGTGATGCCCTCGGCCGGCACGAGCTCGCCGAGCCGGGCGACGACCTCCCGCTTGTGAAACCCCATCTCCTGCACGAGCGCCGAGTGGCTGACGAGCACCTCGAGCACCCCGCGGCGGACGAGCCCGGGCTGCGACGCCCCGCGGAAGGCCGGCGGCGCGGCCCGCTCCCAGGCGGCGGCCAGGGCGCCCGCGGCGTGCGCCTGGTCGTAGCCGGTGCGGGCCAGGAGCCGCGACACGAGGCCGCCGATCGCACGCGGGCCGCAGGGGATGTTTCGCATCGGCATCGGCACCTCAGTCGGCGGCCAGCGGCATGATCACGTAGCCGTAACCGTCGTCGGTGCGGCAGACGCAGGCGCTCTGCGGGTCGGTGAGTTCCACCGACACGTTCGCCCCGCCGTCGAGGACGCGGAGAAAGTCGGCGACGAACCGGGGGTCGAGCTTGATCTTCACGGCGGCTCCCGCATGGTCGATCGGCAGCTCGATCCGGCTCTCGCCACTCTCGGCCGAGCGGCCCGAGAGGACGAGCCGCCCGGGCTCGAAGGAAAAATCGACCCCCTTCGACTGCTCGCTCGTGACGATCGCAGCCTGCCGCACGGCGGCGAGCAGGGGACCGGCCACGAGGCTCACCCGCACCGCCTCCGGCCGCTCGGGGAACACGTCGCGCCACCGGGGAAACCGCCCCTCCACGAGCCGGGCCGAAATCGTCGTCGGCCCCGTCTTCACGAGCACCTCCGCCGGCCGCACGGCGACGTGCACCGGGGCGTCGGCCGCCGCGAGGCAGCGCTCCACCAGCTGCATGGCCCGGGCCGGAACGATGGGCTGCGCGTCGGACGGACTGCCGTTGAACCCGGCGGCCGGGCCTTCCATCTTCGCGAGCCGACGGCCGTCGGTGCCGATCGCGATCACCGACCGGGTCGAAAGTTCGAGGAGGACCCCGCCGAGCGCGAACCGGCTCGATTCGTTGTCGGTGGCGAACACCGTGCGCCGCACGAGTTCCCGCACCAGCGGCGTCGTGAGTTCGAAGCAGGGCTCGCTCGGAAACGTGGCCGCCGCCGGGAATTCGAGGGGATCCTCCCCCGGCAGGCGAAACTCGCTGCGCGGTGCCTTGACCATGGTGGCGGTGCCGTCGGCGGCGAGTTCGAACGACGTTCCCGGCGGGCTCTCCCGCACGATCGCCGCCAGCCGCGCGCTCGGCAGCAGGGCCGTGCCCGGGGAGAGCGTCTCCACCCCTTCGATCTCGGTGCGGATGCCCACCTCGAGGTCGGTCGCCGAGAGCACCGCCGCATCCTTCGCCGCCTCGAATTTCACGTTCGTGAGGACCGGCTTCGGCGACCGGGCGGGCACCACCGCCGCGGCGCTTTGCAGCGCCGTCAGGAGCGATTCTCGGGAACAACGCACTTTCATCGGGTCGCGACGATCCTCGCGAGGGGATCGGTCCAGGGACGCCACGGGCGGAAGACCCTTACTGTACCCGACGGAAGGGCCCCTGAAATCCCCTCGAAACCCGAGCCTTTTCCCCCGTTGTCGGCCGCCCGGCCGCCGGCTCCTCATTGATACAGGAACTGTTCAAAACAAGGACGAGTGTTCAGGTTTGAGAGAATCACTACGAGGAGAAATGTGCCATTGCAAGGAGGCCGCCGAGCCGCGGGTGGGCGATTCCTGACCTTCAAATCGTGGCCTCGGATGCATCTGGCGTGGCATGTCGAAACACTGTCGATGACACGTCGAAACAGGCACGGTTCGCGGCACGGCGAGGCCCGGGGGCAGCGACGGTTCGGGCCCGGTCGATGGATCGGGACGTGGCGGATCCAGGCACGACCCGCGCCGGGAGATTGCGAGGCCGTCGTGCAGCCGGCTGGCGGTCCGGACGTCGACCTGCGGCCCCGCTCCGCCGCCGACGGATCGGTCGACACGGTGCCGACAGTCAGCGGACGTCGAGCAGTTCCACCAGGAAGTGGAGCGTGGCGTGGGGCGGGATCACGGGGGGAGCCCCGCGGGCCCCGTAGCCGAGCGTGCTGGGGATGACCAGCTCGATCATGCCCCCCTTGCCGACGAGCTGCATCCCCTCGGTCCACCCGGGGATCACGCCGTCGAGCGGAAACTCGATCGCCTCGCCACGGCTGTAGGAACTGTCGAACACCTTCCCGTCGTCGAGCCAGCCGTGGTAGTTCACCTTCACGGTGTTCGTGGCTTTCGGATTCGCGCCGCCGCCCTTGCGCAGGATGCGGTATGTCAGCCCGGAATTCGTCGTGGCGAACGCCAGCGGGGCATCGGCGTCGATCGCACCGGCGCCTGCCGGCAGCTGCGGGTGGGGCACGTCGGCGGCCATGAGGGGCTCCTGGTGCATGAGGCCTAGGAGGGACAGAACGACGAACGGACAGAGCGTACGCGGGAAACGCATCGGGCTGGCTCCGGGGGAAGAGGGCCCGCGGAGTATAGCAGGCGGCTACCGATACGTCGGGGCGTTCGGCTGCCGGATCCGCTCGGCGGCCCGCAGGGCTTCGGCCTCGAGCTCACGGCCCACGGCCTGGGCCCGATCCCGGTTGAACGTCACCGTCGGCATGCCGCCCGAGAACGAGACCGTGATGATGCCGGTGGCGATCAGGATCGGGATCATGAGCAACAGGAGCCTCGACCCAAGCCGCGAGGTCGCGATTTTTTGTACCGGCGCCGGCATCCCCAGCGTCGCCACCTGCGCGATGCGCTGCGAGTAGCTCGCGCCCCGCGAACTTTTTCTTCTGCCCGCCATGCCGCCGACTCCCTCGAGGAAGAACCGACCCCGGCAGTGAGATCGGCGCGGATCGCCGCCGGGGTCCAGCAAGGCGGCCGATCGACGCAGAGCCGACGGCCGTGGAGCAGCCTGCCCAGACGGCAGCGTCGCCGTCGCCCACCCAGGTCACGGGTGTGTGAATGCCGCCGCCAACCGGTCGAGGGCCCCGAGCAGCTGCGGCGTGGGGCAGGCCGTGTTCAGCCGGATGAATCCCGGCAGGCCGAAGTCGCGGCCGTCCGAGGGGCCCAGCCCGGCGGCTTCGCAGGCCGCCTGCGGGTCCACGACGCCCGTCGCGCGGCAGTCGATCCAGGCGAGGTAGGTGGCCTGCCAGGGAAGGCAGGACAGCCCCGCGATCGCGGCGACGCGCTCGAGCACGAGCGCCCGGTGACGGCGGAGCAGGGCCAGAAGATCCAGCCGCCACTCCTCGCCGTGCCGCCAGGCCGCCTCGGCGGCCGCGTATCCGAGCGGATTCACCAGCGGCACGAGGCCGCCGCCACCCGCCCGCCAGCGCCGACGAAGCGCGGCGTCGGGGACGATCGCGGCCGCACAGCCCAGGCCGGCGAGGTTCCAGGTCTTCGAAGGCGCCGTGAGCGTGATCGCCCGGCGCGCAGCCGGATGGTCGAGGCTCGCGAACGGCACGTGGACGGCTTCTTCGTCGAGGACGAGGTCGGCCCAGATCTCGTCGCTCACGACCGCGAGGCCGTATCGCTCGGCGAGGTCGGCGAGGCGCAGAAGATCGGCGCGACCGAAGACCGTGCCGGTCGGGTTGTGGGGATGGCAGAGCCAGAACAGCGTCGATCGCGGGTCGGCGGCGGCCCGCTCGACGGCTTCCCAGTCGATCGCCCACGCGGCCTTGTCCTGCACGAGAGGCACGCGGATCGACCGCCTGCCGGCGAGCCCCGGCAGCGTGAGAAACGGCGGGTAGATCGGCGTGCACGAGACGATCCCGTCGTCCGGTTCGGAGCACAGCCGGGCGGTGATCGAAAGCGCGGTCACGACCCCCGGCACGCCGACGATCGAATCGGGGTCGACCTGCCAGCCGTGCCGGCGGGCGAGATGCCCGGCAAGGGCGGGCCGGAACCCCGGCGGCTCGTGCGTGTAGCCGAAAACGCCATGCGCGACCCGCGCGCGGACCGCGTCGAGCACGACCTCGGGCGCGGAAAAATCCATGTCGGCCACCCACATCGGCAGCACGTCGCGACCGGCCCAGCGGTCCCACTTTTCCGACCCCGTCCCGTGGCGGTCGGGGCAGGATCGGAACGCGGCGGCGACGGCGGGCGGCCTCATGATGGCCGCAGGATACCACTGCCAGGCGACCGTCATGGATAGCGATAGATCGCCGCGGCGCCGCTTTCGGTGGGCATGCGGATGCGGTCGAGGGCGAGGATGCCGCCGCCGTGGAGGACGACGCTCTCGGCGATCGCCCCGAGCAGGTCTTCCGTGCGCACCGCCGGCGCGTCGCCGGTGCGTGAGAGGTCGGCCGGCTGAACGCCGTCGCGCTCGATCGCGCCGCTGTCCCGATCGAAGCGGCCCGGCTCGAACCGGTCCTTTTCCACAAGCAGGAGCGACACCTTGCCGGCCACGGCCGCCCGTGCGATGTCGGAGAGGTCGTCCGCCGCCAGTCCGCGATCGTGGGCAGCCGTGAAGAGCCGCACCTCGTGCGCCATGAGCCGCTCGCGGGCCCGCGCGAACACGGGCGCCACGAGCGCCGGCAGTCGTTCCTCCGGCACGAGATGCACGTCGTGCGACACGCCCTCATCGAGCAGTGATCGATTCCTCGAGAGACCGCGAAACGCGGCGGCCAGCCGCGGCAGGGCCACGAGCACGAGCGGCAGCCCGGAGTGGCGCGACACCCGTTCGTGGACGACCTCGTCGACGTAGCGCAGGAAGATCGCGGTGTCGGCGTCGACGTCGTCCCGTTTCGAGCCCGTGCCGCCGTGCACGATGCTTCCCCCCCCGAGCCCGGTCGGCCCCATGCCGCGTTGCACGCGGTGCGGCTGCCAGGTCTCCGCATCGACCGCCTCGCCGCGATCGAGCGCGGCCGGTTCGCCGAGACCGTGCAGCGGCACGGGATCGAGCGTGTCGGCGGCGCCTTCGCGGAGGCAGCCCTCGAAGACGTGCGCCGCGCGGCTCGAGAGCGCGAGCACGTTGTAGCGATCGGCCCCGGCCACCAGCCGCAGGAGCGGGAGCGTGTGAAACCGCCCGGTCACGAGCGCCAGCGGCCTGGGCTGCACGGGCAGTTGAAACACCCGTGCCGTGCCGTCGGCCGCGAGGACCGCCAGGCCGTCGCGGGCGTGCTGCCAGAAACGGACATTTTCGCCCAGTGTGTGGAGGGGCTCGAGCAGGCGGTCGATCTCCGGGCGGGGATGCGCGTGCGAAAGCCCCGTTTCGAGGGCCTCGACGAGATGGCGGAAAGCCGGGCGGTCGACGAGGTTCTCGGGCACCTTGCGGTGCGTCGGCATGTAGAGCGAGAGGCAGGGGGCGGGGTGCTCGCCGAGCAGTTCCCGCACCGCGTCGCCCGAGACGTGCGCCACGGCGAGCGGATTGCCCGTGAAGAGGGTCGGCATCGTCGGAAAGCCTCCGCAGGAAGAGGCATCCGGCTGCCGGCGCCCGATGAGGACGCGTCCCGTCGGGGGAATCGTTCGCCCCCCGTCCCGCGAAGGCAAGGTGAGTGAGTCAGGTGAAGATCGTCTCGATCGCCGGACAGGGCCGCTCGTCGGCTCATGGCCGCGCGAGCCCCCGCACCTCGGCGTCGGTGAGCGGGCGGTTCCAGATCTTCACGTCATCGATGACGCCGTGCATGAATTCGCCGCCGGACGAGCAGCCGATCCGCAGCCACTGCCCCGGCTTCATGAGCCGCGGCGTGCCGGCGCAGGGCATCGTCTTCTTGAGGTCGCCGTCCAGATAGAGCCGGAACTGCTTGGCCGCGTCGTCCACGACGTAGGTCACGAGGTACCAGCGGGCCACGTCGAGGTCGCCCCCCTGGCCGTCCGTCCCCTTGTCGGCGGCATAGAAGTTGACGCCGGTCTCGATCCACTTCTCGCCCGTGCCCACGTCGCCGTGAACCCTGTCGGCGTTCACCTTCATGTCGAACGTGAAGTCGCCGCCGTGCCGCGTGCCGACGATCCCCGAGTAGGTCGGGGGCTCCGTGAGCCAGATCCACGCCGACACCGTGAACGACGGGATGTCGAAGTCGGCGTGGTAGGGCACCGCGACGTGGTCGCCGCTCTCCCGCACGAACAGCCGGGCCCGGCCGATCCGCCCCTCGGCGTGCGGCGCGGCGCCGTGGACCGTGCCGTGATGCCCGCCGGCCGAGTCGTTGGCCCGGCCGCCGCCGGGCTCGTCGAGCGTCCAGTGCGCGATGGGCGGCGGCACCGGGGCCACGGGGCCGGCGGGCGCCTTCGCCACGGCGGGCCGCGGCGTCTGCGGCGCGACCGGCCGGAACCGCCCGTCGTTCTTGTTGCCGCGCGAGAGGACGTAGGCCAGGAGGTCGAGAACCTCGGATTCGTTCAACTGGTCGAGCAGGCCCCGCGGCATGAGCGACTCGCTCGAGGGCGTGATCTCCTCCACGTTCGCCCGCGGAATCTCCGCGAACTTCGTCGCGTCCTCGGGGTCGGTCACGACGGTGATCGCCGCGTCCGACTCGGAGACGATCCGGCCCGTCACGACCTTGCCGTCGGCCGTCTGCACGATGCTCGCCTTGTACTGGTCGGAGACGACCCTGCTCGGGTGCACGATCGCCTCGACGAGGTCCTTGAGTTGGAACCTGCCGGCCGCCTGCGTGAGGTCCGGGCCGGTCGCGCCCCCATCGTCGCCGTAGCGGTGGCAGACCACGCAGCGGGCCGCGGCGAACGTGCGTTTGCCGTGCTCGAAATTCCTGCCGCGGGCGAGCTTGGCATCGGCCGCGGCGAGCACGTCCTCGAGCGTCCACGCGCGGCCCGGCCCCTCGGGCTTGGGCAACGGCGGCGGGACCCAGCGCTCGAGGATGCCCTGCGCCTCGAGGGCCAGTTTGTCGTTTTCGGAATGGCCCGTGAGGCTCTCGGCCTCGATGTTGGCCAGATACTTCCGGAAACTGTTGCCGCCGGCCCAGTCGCGGCTGCGGCGGAACCAGGCGTGGTAGGCCTTGCGATCGGCCGGCGTCCAGGCCTGCTTCTCGCGGACCGTACGCAGCGCGTAGGCGTAGTGGACCTGCAGCAGGTCCGGCCGCTTCTCGAGCGCGGCCCGCACGGCGCCGCCGTAGCCGGCGTTGCGGGCGATCAATTGCCGCAGTTCGTCCTCGTCGGCGGCGAGGTTGGTGGCCCTGCCCGAGGCCGACGACGCGGCCAGCAGGCCGCAGAGCTTCGTCACGATTCCGGGAGCGCGGATGGCCACGAGGAGGTTCGCAAGCTCCCGATCGAGGTCGAAGGTCCCCGAGGGAAAGAGCGGGGCGAGCCGCGCGGCGATCCGGGCCTTGGCCTCCGCCGACGGATCGCCGAGGCGGACGATCGCGAGTTCGTAGGCCCGCGCGAGGTCGATTTTCCCGGCCGCGTCGAGGGCCGCCGGATCGATCGCGTCGAGGGCCGCGAGCACGGCGGCCTGCGCGGCAGGCTCGGCCTGACGGGCCACGGCGATCGCCGCGGCGATCCGGGCCCGCGGCTCGGTCGTTCCGAGCGCCTCGTCCTGCCAAGAGTCGAGCGGCTGGTGTTCGAGGGCGACGCGGGCTGCGTAGCGGATGAAGCGGTCGGGGCTCGCGAGGTGGGGCAGGGCCTTGGCCACCGCGGCCGCGGGGTCGTCGGCGCGGCGGTGCAGGGCCTCGAGGTCGCGCCGCAGGGCGCGTTCGGCGGCGTTCCGCGGGTCGCGGCAGTCGACCGGCGCCGTCGGTTCGGCTCCGGCATACGCGACGCGATAGAGTTCGCTCTGGCCGTCGCGGCCGCCGACCGCGAAGTAGATCGCGCCGTCGGCGCCCACGACCGCGTCGGTGAGCGGCAGCGGCGTGCGCGAGACGAACTCCTCCTTGACGGCCCTGTAGGTCGACCCCTCAGGCTCGAGGTGGATCGCGTACATCGTGCCGAACGTCCAGTCGCAGATGTAGAGGGCCTTCTGGTATTTCGCCGGGAACGTCGCGCCGTAGCCGAAGGTCACGCCGACGGGCGAGCCCGGGCCTACGTCCACGCAGGCCGGCAGGCTGTCGGGCAGGCACGCGGGCCACTTGCCCGAGCCCGACCGCCAGCCGAGTTCGCTGCCGCTCGTCGCGTGGTTGACCCGCGTGGGGCGATACCACGGCAGGCCGACGTCCCATTCCATGTCGGCGTCGTAGGCGAACAGTTCGCCGTCGGCGTTGAAGGCCATGTCGTAGGGATTGCGGTAGCCCGCGCTCCACACCTCCCACGACTTCCCGTCGCGGTCGGTGCTCGCGATGTAGCCGCCGGGGGCGAGGATGCCGACGGCGTGGCCCCCCGCGTCCCACTGCCGCGGGACGATCTGGTCCTCGTCCCAGTTGGCCGGCAGCCGGCTCGTGCCGTCGGCGGGCAACTCGACGCGCCGCTGCTGCGTGCGGACGCCCCCCATCCTCGCCGGGGGCGACACGTCCTTCACGGCGAACGGCAGCTTCGTGTGGTTGCCGCAGATGACGAACAGGCGCGTGCCGTCGGGCGAGAGATGCACGGCATGCGGCCCGTGCTCGCCGTTGCCCGGGAGGTCGCGCAGTTTCTCGACCCTGTCGAGCACGTCGTCGCCGTCGGGATCGGTGACGCGGTAGAGCCCGCTGCCCGGGCCGCCGTTGCACACGACGTAGAGCGCGTCGAACGCCCAGAGCAGCCCCTGGGCGGCGGTGATCTTCGCGGGAATCCGCTCCACGACCGTGGGCTTCGAGCCGTCGGCCGGAGCGGGCGTGATCCGCACGAGGCCCTTGTTGCCCTGGTCGCTCGCGATGAGCCGGCCCTGCGAATCGACCGCGAGGCAGACCCACGAGCCGAGTTCGTCCTTGGGCACGACGAACAGCCGCTCGACCTGAAACCCCACAGGGACGCTGAACGCTGTCGCGGCCGCGGCGTCGTGTGCATCCCTCGCAAGCGTTATCCGCTCGGCGTCCTGCCGCCATGGTCCGGTGTCGGCCGCACTCGCGAGGCCCACCTCCAAGAGGATTGTCCGCAGGACGGTCACAAGACAGGCAGGACGAAAAAGCCCGGTAACGCGCATGGCCGTCTCCGAAAAGGGAAATATGCCGCAAAATCAGCGGTACTGTAGTCTGCCTCAGGCGTCTTTTCCAACACCTTTGGCTGCCCTTGAGACCGCCACGCAACGGCCGCCGAGCTCGGCCGTTGAATCCCATTGGCGGCTCACCGCCCGCCGACGGTTTTTGAGTCGAGCTGAGAAAAGGTCTGCAGCGTGCCGCTCTTCCTGCGATGGATTCGTCCCCTTGTCGCGGTCCTGCTGCTTGCCTCGATGCTTGGCGCCGAGGGCCGGCCGGCCCTGAAGGCACGTGCCGCGCGGGCACGATCACGGCTTCCCGAGGCGGTGATGGCCGCGCCTCCGCAGCCGGTGATGGAGGTCGCCCCCGTCGCCCGCTCGACGCGGCCGTCGATGGCGGAGGCGGCCGCGCGAATCGACCGCCTGATCCAAACGCACTGGAACGAGCACGGCGTCGATCCTTCGCGGCCGCTTCGTGACGACGAGTTCGTGCGACGCGTGTATCTCGAACTTGCCGGGAGGATCCCGAGCTACGACGAGACGGTTCGATTCCTCACCTCGAAAGCCGCCGACAAGCGAGGCGATCTCGTCGACGACCTGCTCGAGAGCCCCGACTATATCAGTCATTTTTACAACTTCTGGGCCGACGTGCTTCGGCTCCAGGAGCGGCCTGACAAGCATCTCGTTCTCGAGCCCTACCTCTTCTATGTGAAGGACTCGATCCGCACGAACAAGCCCTTCGACACGTGGGTGTACGAGATGCTCACGGCCGAGGGCAAGCCCTGGGAGAATCCCGCCGTCGGTTTTCAGTTGCGCGACGAGGGGATGCCGCTCCCCTACGTCGACAACACGGTGCGCGTGTTCCTCGGCACGCAGATCGGCTGCGCCCAGTGCCACGATCACCCCTTCGACCACTGGACGCAGCATGAGTTTTACGAACTCGCCGCGTTCACCGCCGGCACCGTGACGCGGCCCGCCGACCGGCTGCGCGGAGCCGGCCGCAGCCGCACCGCATTCGACCCCGAATCCCTGGCGATCGCGAGGTCCGCCCGGGACCTGCAGAAGCAGAACGTGGAGCGGAACCAGAAGAACAAGGCGGCGGTCGCCCAGTTCCTGCGAGCAAACGTCACGAGCGTGGCGTTCGTTGACAAAAAACTTCTCCTCCCGCACGACTACCAGTACGACGACGCCAAGCCGCTCTCGGCCGTGAGCGCCGAGGTGCTGTGGGGCGCGGTGCCGGAAAAGGCCCGCACGGCCGCCGGCCGCGAGCAGTTCGCGGCGTGGGTCGTCTCGCGCGACAACCGCCAGTTCGCCCGCACCATCGCCAACCGGCTCTGGAAGAAGGTGATGGGCGTCGGGCTCGTGGAGCCGGTCGACGACTTCAAGGAGGACAATCCCCCGAGCGACCCCGAACTCCTCGAGCACCTCGCCGACGAGATGCTGCGGCTCGAGTTCGACCTGCGGGAGTTCGTGCGGCTGTTGGTTTCAACGGATGCTTATCAGCGGCAGGCCGTCCTCCACGACCCGGCTTCGGCCGCGCCGTTCCACTTCGCCGGGCCGGCGCTCCGGCGGATGACGGCCGAGCAGCTCTGGGACTCGATCCTCACGCTCGTGGCCCGCAACCCCTGGTCGGTGCAGCGGCCGACGCGCGACGAGGTCGCCGCCACGGTCGGCCTCGATCTCGAGCACGCCACGCTCGCCGACGTCGATGCGACGCTGGCGGGGTTTCTGCGCACGTACGGCCGGAACCAATACAAACGGCACCTCGACGAGATCTGCGGCTACCGCGGCCTCGAACTCGTGCGGGCGAGCGAACTGCCGGCGCCGCTCCCGCTTGGGCACTTCCTCCGGCAATTCGGCCAGAGCGACCGGCAAACGATCGAGGGGAGCAGGACCGTGGCGACGGTGCCCCAGATTCTCGCGATGTTCAACGGGCCGATCACGCACGCGATGCTCGAGAAGGGCTCGGTGATCTATGACAACGTCACGAGGCACCGGCCCCAGGAGGCGGTCGACGTCGTGTTCCTCTCGGTGCTCTCTCGCAAGCCGCACGCCGACGACCGGCATCTGGCCCTCGAGGAGATCAACTCGGCCGACGATCCGGCCACCGGGTGCGGCAACCTGATCTGGGCGCTGCTCAACACCAGGGAATTCATCTTCATCCAGTGATGGCCCGCGTACGCCGGGCCAGGGAGACCAGCATGCGACGACCTTTCATGCGAGGCGGGATCGAAGCAGGCGGCGACGAGCGGATCGCGAGGCGGGCGGTGCTCGGCGGGATCGCCCGCTCGGCGCTCGGCGTGACGCTCCTCGACGGCCTCTCCGGAACGCTCGCCCAGGCCGCGAGCGGCCACGGCAAGGACGGTGTGAACCTGATCGTGCTCATGATGCGGGGCGCCATGAGCCACCTCGACACCTTCGACCCCAAGCCGGGCCGCGAGGAGCAGGGGGAGACGAAGACAATCAAGACGAAGACGCCGGGCGTGCTCTTCGGCGAGCACCTGCCGAAACTCGCCGCACAGTCCGACCGGCTCGCCGTCATCCGCTCGATGACCACGGAAACCGGCGACCACCAGCAGGGGCAGTACGTGATGCGCACGGCCTACCCCGTGCTCAACAGCATCCGGCATCCGTCGCTCGGCTCGTGGTCGCTCCACGTGCAGGGGAAGGCGAGCCGCGACCTGCCGGGGTTCGTGCTCGTGGGCAACGGCAACGAGCACCCCGGGGCCGGCTTCCTCGATCCGGCCGTGACGCCGGTGCCGGTGGCCGATCCGGCGCTCGGCCTCGAGAACACGACGCGTCCGGCGTACCTGAGCGAAAAGAACTTCAACCGGCGGCTGGCGCTCGCCGACAAACTTGACGCCGGCTTCAAGAAGCACCATGCCGGCCCGCAGATCGCGGCCTACGACCAGATGTACAAGGACGCGGTCCGGCTGCTCGGCAGCGTCGACCTCGAGGCCTTCGACATCGCCAAGGAGTCGGAGAAGACCCGCGAACGATACGGCTCATCGCCATTCGGGCAGGGCTGCCTGCTCGCCCGCCGGCTCGTGGAGGCGGGCGTGCGCTGCGTGGAGGTCGAGTACGGCAAGTGGGACATGCACCGCGAGATCTTCGACGAGCTGCCTGAAGCAGCCGGCCATCTCGACGCCGGGATGACCGCGCTCATCGCCGATCTCGAGGAGCGCGGGCTGCTGGCCTCGACGCTCGTCGTGCTCGCCACCGAGTTCGGCCGCACGCCGCGGATCAACGAGAACGCGGGCCGCGATCACCATCCGGCGGTGTTTTCCTGCGTGCTCGCAGGCGCCGGCGTGAAGGGGGGCGTGGTCCACGGGGCGAGCGACGAGCGCGGCTTCAAGCCCGACAAGGACGCCGTCAGCGTGCCCGATTTCCTCACCACCGTGGCCGCCGCCTGCGGCCTGCCGTTCGACAAGGAGTTCTTCGCCCCCAACGGCCGCCCGTTCAAGATCGGTGGGGGTGGGAAGCCGATCAAGGCGGTGCTCGTGTAGCCGGCACGCCTCGATGGCTTCGCACGCGTGGAGCCAGCTTGTCGGGTAGACTGGCACACTGGGTCGAACACTGTGGTTCGTCCTGTCGATCGATTCACCAGTCGTCTCCGGCGAGGATCTCATGGCGTATCGTTCCCTCGGGTGGTCCGCGTGTCTCGTGCTCGCGGTGGCCGTGTGCGCCGTGACACGGGCGGCGGAACAGCCCGGGCCAGCCCGGCTGCTCGTCGTCACGGTGACCACCGGCTTTCGGCACGCTTCGATCGCCACCGCGGAGCCCGTGCTCGAGGAACTCGGTCGCGAGCGCGGCCTGTTCCACGCCGATTTCCTGCGGATGCCGCCGGGGCGGCCGACGGCGCCGCGGGCCCCGCAGCGGAAGAAAGACACCAGCGACGAGGCCTGGGCCGCCGAGCAGGCGGCGTTCAAGGCGGCGCAGGAGAAGTTCAAGCAGGACGACGCGCCCTGGCAGCAGGGGCTCAAGGAGCAGTTCGCCACGGCGTTCGCCCCCGAGGCGCTCGCGACCTTCGACGGCGTCGTCTTCGCGAGCACGACGGGGGACCTGCCGATCCCCGATCTCCCCGCATTTCTCGAGTGGATCAAGTCGGGCAAGGCCTTCATCGGATTCCATGCGGCGACCGACACGCTCAAGAGCTCCGACGCCTACTGCGAGATGGTGGGCGGCGCGTTCGCCGGCCATCCCTGGACCGCCGGCGGCGAGCACGGCTTCGTCGTCCACGAACCGGGGCATCCCGTCGTGGCGATGTTTCCCGAACGCTTCCGCTGGAAGGACGAGATCTACCAGTACGACCCGCGCTATAAGCCCGAAAACCTGCGCGTGCTCCTGAGCCTCGACATGGCCGCGAGCACGCCCCAGGAGCCCTGGCACGTGCCCGTCGCGTGGGTCCGCGACTACGGCAAGGGCCGCGTGTTCGCCACGAACTTCGGCCACAACGACGCGACGTGGAACGATCCGGTGTTCAAGAAGCACGCTGCCGCAGGGATTGCCTGGGCGCTCGGCCGCATGGCGGCGCCGGCAGCGCCGAACCCGGAGGTCCAGGCTGCGGAATACCTGCGGAGCGTCGTGGCCGCGGCCGCGGCGGCCGGGGGCCACGACGCCGACGCCCTGCGGGCCCGAGCCGACGCGAAGATCGCCAAGGATCCGTCGTGGGCCGCGGGCCTGCGGCCGCTGCTTCTCGAACTCCGCGGCCGGAAGCCGGATGCCCGGGCCGAACTCTACGCGCAGGTGCTCGCCGAGATCGAGAAGCCCGGGCGCTGAGCGGAGGCGACCCTGGCGGACGGGTGAGCGATGGGCCGCCCGGGTCGGAGGCGATACACTGCCGCCGGCAGGTACCCGGGCGGCGGGCGGACGAGGGCACATGACATCTCCCGAACACGCACGCGGCAGGCGGACGGGCCTCGTGCTCTTCTGGATCTACGTCGCCCTCTACGGCGGCTTCATGGGGCTCGTGCTCCTGCGGCCCGACCTCCTCTCGATCCGGCCGCTCGGGGGCGTCAACCTCGCGATCGCCTCTGGAATGACGCTGATCGCGGCGGCGTTCGTGCTCGCGCTGGTGTCGCTCGGCATCCGGTCGGATCGGTAGGGACCAGGGGCGCACAAGCCGGATGCTCTACGAATCGTCCCCGCTCGCGATCGCCATCTTCGCCGCGTTCGTGCTCGGCGTGCTCGGCCTCTCCTTCTGGCTCGGCCGCAAGGGGCAGTCGGCCCAGGCCTACTACGCCGCGCACGGCGAGGTGCACTGGTTCGTCAACGGCATCGCCTTCGCGGGCGACTACCTCTCCGCCGCGTCGTTCCTCGGCATCTGCGGGATGATCGCCTTCCACGGCTACGACGGCTTTTTGTACTCCATCGGGTTCCTCGCCGGCTGGATCGTGGCGCTGTTCGTGATCGCCGAGCCGATCAAGGCGCTCGGCCGGTTCACGTTCGCCGACGCCCTCGACGCCCGGTTCAACAGCCGCGGCATCAAGCTCGCCGTGGCGGTCTCGACGCTCGTCGTGAGCGTCTTCTACCTGATCCCGCAGATGGTGGGCGCGGGCGACCTGATCGTGCCGCTCCTCGGCCTGCCGCACTGGGCCGGCGTGGTGCTCGTGGGGGTGGCGGTGACGTTGATCGTCGTCACGGCGGGCATGGTGTCGACGACGTGGGTGCAGTTCATCAAGGGATCGCTGCTCGTGTTCTTCTGCGGCGTGCTCGCGGCGCTGATCCTGGACCGCGGCCTGGCCGTGAACGCGGGCCGCCCGGGCGGGGAACGCTTGGAGCCGCAGGTGCGAACCGTCCGCCCGGATGGCACGGTGCTCGTTGACGGCGCCCCCCAGTCGCGCGGCCACGACCTGCGGCCGGTGGGCACGATCCTCCGGCTACCCGACCGCTACGCCGGCAGGACGTCCACCGGACCCTTGCGGCCGCTCGAGTATCTCGGCGTGCTCGAGGATTCCTCGATCGTGACCTGGGTGCCGTCGAAGCGGGTGGACGAGGCGGGCGTGCACACCACCTACACCCCGGTCGAACGGCGGGGGGCCGACCTCCTCAAGCCGGGCGGCTACTTCAAGGGTCTGACGACGGGAAAGCTCGCCGACCGGCTCGACTTCGCGAGCCTCATGCTCGC
>RGVT01000210.1 GCA_010027105.1 Planctomycetia bacterium | reverse complement strand
CAGCGAAGCCAGGATGGCGCAGCGCCAGTGAGTCCGAGTGAGCCGAAGCCCAGGAGGGCGAAGGCGAACGTCCGGCGAGACGGTCGGGGCAGCCCCGAGCCGGGTTGGGCTGCAAACGCCACACTGAACGGCTTTCCCGCTACACTGACGGCATGGTTTCCAAGCGGAAATTTCCGGCGTTGCTGCTCGCGGTCGCCCTGCTCGTGCAGGCCGGGCGGGTGGAGGCGTGTCCGTTCTGTTCGGCCGTGTCGCTCACGTTCGCGCAGGAGATCGCGCAGAGCCAGGCGGCGGTGATCGCACGGCTCGTCGAGGGGCCGCCGGCGGCGGCGCTCTCGCCGCGGGCGGAAGGGCCTCTGCCGAAGGGAAGGTTCGCCGTCGTCGAGGTCCTCAAGGGGGCGGCGGTGGTCGACGAGGCCGGGTTGCTCGGCGGTGACGCCAGGCCGATCGAGACGATCCTGCTCGAGGAGAAGCCGGCGGGGACGCTGTTCCTGCTGATGGGCGTCGAGCCGCCGAAGCTCGTCTGGTCGAGTCCCATTGCAGTGAGCGACCGGGCCGTGGACTACCTGCGCAAGCTCGGCGACCTGCCCGAGAAGGGGGCCGACCGGCTGGCGTTCTTCCAGAAATACCTGGAGGACGCCGACGAGACGCTGGCCCGCGACGCCTACGACGAGTTCGCGGTGGCACCCTACGCCGACGTGCGCGGCCTCGAGAGCCGGATGGACCCCACGCAGCTGCTCGCGTGGATCGAGAATCCCAAGGTGCAGTCGAACAGGCGGCGGCTCTACGCCACGATGCTCGGCGTCTGCGGCACGAAGGCCGACGCCGACCGGATCGCGGAGATTCTCAAGGGGGAAAATCTGCCCGCCGACAAGGCCGAGATCCGCTCGGGACTCGACGCCCTCATCGCATGCTACGTGACGCTCAAGGGGCCGGAAGGGCTCGACCTCGTCGACCGCCTGTTCCTCGACCGCAAGGGGCGCGACGTGCCGTTCACGGAGACCTACGCCGCCGTGATGGCGCTGCGGTTCCTGGGCGAGGAGTCGGAGGTCGTGCCGCGGGAGCGCGTGCTCGCGTCGCTCCGCATCCTCCTCGACGAGCCGAAGCTCGCCGACCTCGTGATCGCCGACCTCGCCCGCTGGCAGGACTGGTCGGTGGTCGGCCGGCTCTCTGAACTCTTCGAGAAGGCCGACGCCGAGAACATCTTCGTGCGCGAGCCGGTCGTGAACTACCTGCGGGCCTGCCCGCTGCCCGAGGCCGCCGCCGCGATCGCGAAACTCGAGAAGATCGATCCCGAGGCCGTGCGCCGGGCGGCCACGCTCGCGGGCTTCGCCGGCGCGGCGAGCGCGAAGCCGGCCGACGACGACGAGGCGGGCGCAGGGCGGCCGGGAGGGGCGGCTCCGGCGGCCGACCCGGACGACGCGACGCTCGCCGCCCGGATCGCCCCCGTGATCGGCGACGACGGTGCCGGTGACGACACCGCCCCGGCGGCCGAACCCTCGGCCCGGCCCGCGGAGGGACCGCGGCCGCTCACGTGGGCCGTGTGGGCCGCAGCGCTGGTTCTCGTGGCCCTCGCCGCCCGGTCCGTCCTCCGCCCGCGGCCCGGTTGAGCCATGGCGAGCGGCCTCTTCGACTCCCCGCTGTCGCAGACGCAGGCGCTCCCCGCCGACGCCGAGACGCGCTATCGCGCGATCGCCACGACGGCGATCCTCGCGGGCGTGTTCGGGCTCCTGTCGCCGCTGGCGTTCGTCGACTGGTGGCTGGCGGTGGTGCCGGCGGTGGGCGTGGTGCTCGGGATCGTGGCCTGGCGCGACATCGCGGCGCGACCGGGCGAATACGTCGGCATGCCGCTGGCCCTCGGATCGCTCGCCGTGTCGGCCTGCGCCCTCGTCGGGGGGCTCGCCTACCAGGCGTCCGCGTATGCGGCGGAGCTGCCCCCGGGCTTCGAGCGGCTCAGCTACGCCGACCTGCAGCCGCTCGAGGGCGATCCGCCCGGCTCGATCCCCGACACCGCGCGGGCCCACGACGGGCACGACGTGCTGCTCAAGGGCTACATGTATCCGGGCAAGCAGCAGCAGGGGATCGTGCAGTTCCTGCTCGTGCGCGATCAGGGGGACTGCTGCTTCGGGGGCAATCCCAAGATCACGGACCGCGTACTCGTGCAGCTCCGCGACCCCGCGGGGATCGGCTTCTCCCCGCGAATCTGCAAGATCGCCGGGCGGTTCGCCGTGCGGCCCATGGTCGCCCCCGGTCTCGACGGCGGCGTGCTCTACCACCTCGAGGACGCCGTTGCCAGGTGACCGCCTCCTGATCGCGCTGTGGATGGTGGCGCTGGCGGCCGGCTGCGGCGGCCCGGCGCGGCGGGCCGTGCCCACCGGCGATCGGGTGACCGACGCGACGCCCACTGCGACGGATGCGGAGCCGGCGAACCGAAGCCCGGCGGCCGGCCCGCCGCGCGACATCACGTTCGACGACGTCACGTTCGACATGGAAAAGGGCGCGCCGTTCACGCGCGACCTGCTCCCCGAGCGGGTGACCGCCCTCGAGCGGGAGCGGATCCGCATCCGCGGCTACATCCTGCCGAGCTTCCAGCAGACGGGGCTCTCGCAGTTCGTCCTCGTCCGCGACAACATGGAGTGCTGCTTCGGACCGGGAGCCGCCCTCTACGACTGCATCGTGGTGCGGATGCGGCCGGGGAAAACCGCCGACTTCTCGATCCGGCCGGTGGCGGTGGCGGGCACGTTCCGCCTCGAGGAACTGCGGGGGCCCGACGGCCGGCATCTGGCCATCTACGCGCTCGACGGCGACGACGTGCGGTAGCGCCCGGGCGTTGGTACCATCCACGCCATGAACGGCCGCTGGTTCGACCCCGAAGACTGGTTCTGGCTCTACGACATCCCGCCGCACCGGCTGTCGCTGTTGTTCATCGCCGCCTTCGTCGGGTTCTACTGGGCCGGCTCGATCGTCGTCAGGCCCTTCCTGCGGCAGTTCGTCAGGAACACGCCCGGCTCCAACGACATCGTCGGCTACGTCCTCTCCTGCTTCTGCGTGTTCTACGGCCTGCTGCTCGGCCTGATCGCCGTCACCGCCTACCAGAACGTGTCGGACGCCGCCGGCAACGTCGCCCGCGAGGCCGCCGCCCTCTCCGCCCTCTACGAAGACGTCTCGCAGTATCCCGAGCCGTTCGGTCAGAACCTCCGCTGGCTGCTCCGCGACTACACGCGCTACGTGATCAAATACGCCTGGCCGCTCCAGCGGCGCGGCGTCGTGCCGGAGGAGGGCACGATCCGCACCGAGGCGTTTCACGAGCGGCTCCTCGACTTCGAGCCGCAGACGCCCGCCCAGGAGATCGTCCACGCCGAGGCGCTGCGGCAGTTCAACACCTTCCTCGAGTGGCGGCGGCTGCGGCTGCTGTCGGTGAAGTCGTCGCTGCCGGCGTCGATGTGGTACGTGATGATCCTCGGGGCGATCCTCAACATCGCGATCTGCTGGCTCTTCGACATGCGGTTCGTCACGCAGCTGGTCCTGGGCGGGATCCTCGCCGCGTACCTCGGGACGATGATGCACCTGATCTTCGACATGAACCAGCCGTTCCGTGGCGACGTGAGCATCACGGCGGAGCCGTTCGAGGCGATCTACAGGCGGATGGACGACGCATGACGCCACGCTCCGGCACGCCGACATCCGCGGCTGCTCTCCCCACGCGCCGTGCGGCCGTCGCCCGCGGCACGGCCGCCACGCTCGCCGCCGCGCGGGCCCTCGCCCCGGCCCTGTTCGCCGGCTGCTCGCTCGGCCTCCCGCCCCGGAGCCGCACCGTGCCGCTGGGCCTGTTGCACTCGCAGACCGGGTCGCTCGCGATCGGCGCCGCGTCGCTCCGCGACATCCAGCTCTTCGCCTGCGAAGAGATCAACGCGGCCGGCGGCGTGCTCGGCTGCCGGATCGACGCCAAGGCCCCCGACCCCAAGTCGCGGACGGAGCTCTTCGGGCGGCGGGCCCGCGGCCTGCTCGACGCGGGCTGCGTGGCCGTGTTCGGCTGCTGGACGAGCGCCAGCCGCAAGGCGGTGGTGCCGCTCTTCGAGGAGCGCGACAAACTCCTGTTCTACGCCATGCAGTACGAGGGGAACGAATCGTCGAAGAACGTCGTGTACGGCGGCATGGTCCCCAACCAGCAGATCGTGCCGGCGCTCGATTGGCTCCTCTCGGCCGAAGGGGGCAACCGCAAGAAGATCTATCTGCTCGGGTCGGACTACGTCTATCCGCGGACGGCGAATTACATCACGAAAAAGTATCTGGCGACGAAGAACCTCAAGCCGGTGGGGGAGGCCTACCATCCGCTCGGCCACGCCGACTTCACGGTCGAGGTGAAGAAGATCGCGGCGTCGGGGGCCGACTGCGTGCTCAACACGATCAACGGCGACTCGAACCTCGGCTTCTTCGCCGCACTCGCGGCGGCGAAGGTGGATCCGGCCAAGGTTCCCGTCGTTTCCACGAGCATCGCCGAGGACGAGCTCCGCAGCCTCCTCCCCGGGCAGGTGCAGGGGCACTACGCCGCTTCGTGCTACTTCCAGTCGCTCGCCACGGAGGCGAACCGGCGCTGGATCGCCGACTTCCGCCGGGAATTCGGCTTCGACCGCGTGACGGGCGATCCGCTCGAGCCGGGCTACTGCCTCGTGCATCTCTGGAAGCAGGCGGTCGAGAAGGCGGGCTCGTTCGAGACGACGGCCGTTCGGCAGGCGCTCGCCGACGGCCCGGGGTTCGCGGGACCCGGAGGCCCCGTGCGGCTCGACCCCAAAACGCTGCACCGTGCGCACTTCTTCCGGCTGGGTCGGATCCGCCCCGACCGGCA
>RGVT01000209.1 GCA_010027105.1 Planctomycetia bacterium | reverse complement strand
CCCGAGCCGCAACTCTTCTTCCTGATGGGCATCCTCCACCAATCGGCCGGCGATCCCGACCGGGCCGAAGGCTGCTTCCACAAGACCCTCTACCTCGACGCCACCCACGACGAGGCGGCCCTGGCCCTGGCGCTGCTCGCGGCCCAGCGGGGCGACACCGCGATGGCGGAGCATTACCGCCAGTCGGCGGCCCGCATCCTCGCCCGGAAAGAGGCCCCATGAAGGACTCCGCGCCGGTGAAAGCCCCGGTGGAGGAATGCTGGCGCCGGATCGGCGTGGCGGGCGATCGCAGCTGCCCCGAACTCGCCACGTTCATCCACTGCCGCAACTGCCCCGTCCTGGCCGAGGCGGCCCGGACGTTTTTCGACCGCGAGCCGCCGCAGGGCTACCTCGAGGCGTGGAGCCGCATCATCGAGGAGCCCGAGACGCCGCCCGACCCCGACGCAGCGAGCGTGCTCGTGTTCCGGCTCGGCCGCGAATGGCTGGCCCTGCCCACGAGTGCGCTCGTCGAGATCACCACCCTGCGGCCGCTGCACCGGATGCCGCACCGCGCCGCCGGCGTGCTCGAGGGCCTGGTGAACATCCGTGGGCAGTTGCAATTGTGCGCGTCGCTCCCGGCCCTCCTGGGGCTGGACCCGGCGGCACCGGGACTGGCCGCGGAGCCGGCGCCCGCGGCCCGGCTCCTCGTGCTCGAGCGGCCCGAGGGGGCTGCGCGCGGCCGCTGGGTGTTTCGCGTCGACGAGGTGGCGGGCGTGCACCGCGTCGCCCGGGCGACGCTCCGGGCGGTTCCTTCGACGGTCAGCCAGTCGGGCGGTCACTACAGCCAGGCATTGTTCGACTGGCAGGATCGCTCCGTGGGCCTGCTCGACGCCGCGCGGCTCTGCGACGGGCTCGACGAGGCGGTCGCGCGATAGCGGCGAGGAGGATGGCGTGGCGGAAGACCTGAGCGGATTTTCGATGCTCGAGCTGTTCAGGCTCGAGGCCGAGAGCCAGACGGCCGTGCTCTCCGCGGGCGTGCTCGCGGTGGAGGAGCTGGAGCGGTCGCCGCGCACCGTCGAGGCGCTGATGCGGGCCGCACATTCGCTCAAGGGTGCCGCCCGGATCGTCGGCCTCGATCCGGCGGTGCGGGTGGCGCACGCCCTGGAAGACTGCTTCGTGGCGGCGGGCAAGGGGCAGTTCCGCGTCCGGCCGGAACACGTCGACCGGCTGCTGGCCGGCATCGACTTTCTGGCGTCGATCGCCAAGGCCGACGACTCGCTCGACCCCGCCGGCCGCTGGGCGGACGGGGCCGCCGCGCTCGTCGCCGACCTGGCCGCGATGCTCTCCCCCGCCGCGGCCGCCACGGCCGCCGCGCCGCCGGCTCCCGGTGAACCGACGCCTCATCCTCCCGGCCCCGCGGCCGAACCGCCCGCCGCGGCTCCGGCGGTTCCCGTCGCCGCGGCGTCCCCCGCTCCGGCGGCGGCCCCCGAGGATGCCGCCCCCGTGGCCCAGCCGGCCGACACCGCGAAGCCGCTCGAACAGGCCGACCGGGTGGTGCGGGTGTCGGCCGAGAGCCTCACGCGGCTCGTCGGCCTGGCCGGCGAGTCGCTCGTGGAGGCGCGGCAGCTGCGCCCCTTCGTCGACGCGCTGCTCCACCTCAGGGCCACGCAGGTCGACCTCTGCGACACGATCGCCGCCGCCGAGGAGCGGCTCAAGGGGGACGACGTGACCGTGCCCGCGCCGCTGGTGGCGATGCTCTCGCGGGCCCGTGAGCGGGCCGACGCGGCGCTCGACGGCCTCACGCGGCAGGCGGAGGACTTCGAGGGCTTCGCGCGGCGCAACGAGGATCTCTCCAACCGCCTGCACCACGAGGTGATCGTGAGCCGGATGCGGCCGCTGGCCGACGGGATCCGCGGCTTCCCCCGGCTGGTCCGCGATCTGGCCCGCACGCTCGGCAAGCAGGTTCGGCTCGACGTCCACGGCGAAGAGACCGGCGTCGACCGCGACATCCTCGACAAGCTCGAGGCGCCGCTCGCGCACCTGATCCGCAACGCCGTCGACCACGGCCTCGAGACGCCGGCGGAGCGCGCGGCGGCCGGCAAGCCCCCCCAGGGCACGCTCCGGCTGGAGGCCCGCCACCGGGCGGGCATGCTGCACATCACGCTCGCCGACGACGGTCGCGGCATCGACGTCGAGCGGCTCCGCGGGCGGGCCGTGGCCCGGGGACTGGTCGCGGGGCAGGTCGCCGGCCAGCTCACCGAGCTCGAACTGCTGGAGTTTCTCTTCCTCCCCGGCTTCTCCACGAAGGACGAGGTCACGGAGATCTCCGGCCGGGGCGTCGGCCTCGACGTCGTGCAGAGCATGGTCAAGGGCGTGGGGGGCACCGTGCGGGTCGCCACGCAGCCCGGCCGCCAGACGGTGTTCACGCTCCAGTTGCCGATCACGATGTCGGTGATCCGCGCGCTGCTCGTGGAGATCGCCGGCGAGCCCTACGCCTTCCCGCTCACCCGCATCGACACGATCCTCCACTGCAGCCACGCCGACGTGCAGACGGTGGAGGGCCGCCAGTACTTCCGCCGCGACGACGCCTCGATCGGCCTGGTGCCTGCGGCCCAGATCCTCGAGATGCCCGAGGGGGGGCAGCCGGCCGATCCGCTGCCGGTCGTCGTGATCAGCGACCGCGGCCAGCAATTCGGAATGATCGTCGACGCCTTCCTCGGCGAGCGCGACCTCGAGGTGCGGCCGCTCGATCGCCGGCTCGGCAAGGTCCCCGACATCAACAGCGCCTCGCTGCTGGAGAACGGCAACCCCGTGCTGATCGTCGACGTGGAGGACCTCGTCCGCTCGATCGACAACGTGCTCGCCGGGCGGCGGCTCTCGCGGGTGGAATTCGAGCGGCTCGCGGAGCAGTCGCGGCGGCGGAAGCGGGTCCTGGTGGTCGACGACTCGATCACCGTCCGCGAGCTGGAGCGGCAGTTGCTCCAGGCCCGCGGCTTCGCGGTGGACGTGGCCGTCGATGGCATGGACGGCTGGAACGCGGTCCGCGGCGGCCAGTACGATCTGGTGGTCACCGACGTCGACATGCCGCGGATGGACGGCATCGGCCTGGTGTCGCTGATCAAGAACGATCCCACCCGCAGGGACATCCCCGTGGTCATCGTCTCCTACAAGGATCGCGAGGAAGACCGGCTCCGCGGCCTCGACGCCGGCGCCAACCGCTACCTCACCAAGAGCAGCTTCCACGACGAGACGTTCGTGCACACGGTCGTCGACCTGGTGGGGGAGCCCCTCGCGTGAGCCGCCTGCCATGAGGATCGGCATCGTCAACGACGTGCGGGCAGCCTGCGAGGCACTGCGGCGGGTCGTCGACAGCCTGCCCGACCACGAGGTGGCCTGGACGGCGGCCGACGGCGTGGAGGCGGTGGCGCTGGCCCGGCGCGACCGCCCCGACCTGATCCTCATGGATCTGATCATGCCGCACCTCGACGGCGTGCAGGCCACCCGGCAGATCATGGCGTCGGCGCCGTGCGCGATCCTCGTCGTCACGGCCACGGTGAGCGGCAACATCGGGCTGGTCTACGAGGCGATGGGCTTCGGCGCGCTCGACGCCGTCGACACGCCGATGCTCGGCGCGGCCGGCGAGGTGAGCGGCGCGGGGGCGCTCGTGGAGAAGATCGGGATGATCGCGAAGCTCGTCGGCGCGGCCGAGTCGCGCCGGCCGGGGCGGCCCGCGACGGCCTCCGGGCCGCCCAGGCTCGTCGTCGTGGGAGCCTCGACGGGCGGGCCGAAGGCCGTTTCCGACCTCGTCGTCCCGCTGCCGCGCGACTGGAACGTGGCGGTGGTGATCGTGCAGCACGTCGACGTCGCCTTCTCGCAGGGCCTGGCCAAGTGGCTCGGCGACCGCACCGGCCGCGCCGTCCGCGTCGCGGAACACGGGCAGCAGCCCGCCGCCGGCGACGTGCTGCTCGCCGGCACGAACGACCACCTCGTGCTCTCCAGGGCACGGACGCTCGAATACCGTGCGGAGCCGCGCGACGTCTTCTTCCGGCCGAGCGTCGACGTGTTCTTCGAGAGCGTGGCGGAGCACTGGCCGCAGCCGGGCGCGGCGCTCCTGCTCACCGGCATGGGGAAGGACGGCGCGCGGGGGCTGCTCGCGCTGCGGTCCCGCGGCTGGCACACGATCGCCCAGGACGAGTCTTCGAGCGTGGTGTGGAGCATGCCCAAGGCGGCCATCGACACGGGCGCCGCCTGCGAGGTGCTCTCCGTCGGCCAGATGGCCGGGTCGCTCACGGCGCGCCTGGCGGTGTGAACCCGGGCCGCGGGCCCGCCTCGATCGTCCGCATCGCCTCGAGGACGGCGGTCTCGCCGCAGCCGAAACCGATCACCTGCACGCCCACCGGCAGCCCGCGGCTGCCGCGGTCGGCCGCGGCGGCCGCCCGCGCGACGGGATCCCACGACGCCCGTCGGCCGGCCTCCTCGTCGGCCCGCACCGTGGTCACGGGCACGCTGCCCGTCGCGAGGTCGAGGAGGTTGGCGAGCAGGCAGGGAAAGGCGGCGACGAGCAGCGTCGCGGCGGTGCCGTGCGGCAGCGCCGGCAGGGCGGACACGGGGCACACGACCGCATCGCACGTCCCGGCGAGCGCGGCCACGCGGTCGGCGAGCGCGGTGCGGGCGGAGAGCAGGCCGGCCACGGCCGCCGCATCGCGCGGGCCCGTGGCCAAGACCGCTGCCGCCTCGATTCGCCGGCCACACAGCCGGCAGCCGGCGGCCACGGCGGGCCGCAGCCGGCGCGGCAGGCCCGCCAGGCGCACGAGTCGGGCCACGGCCGGCATCGGCCGCGTGGCGGTGAACAGGCGGCGGATGTCGGCGCCGCCGTCGGCGGAGATCAGGGCCAGGTGCAGCCACGCCGCCT
>RGVT01000208.1 GCA_010027105.1 Planctomycetia bacterium | reverse complement strand
CGAGCCGGAGAGCGTGAACGGGTAGCCGGAAGAGGGGACCTGGCCCGACGTGCCGGTTGTCGACGAATTGCCCTGCGTAAGCGCGCTCACGACGAGGTTGGCCAGATTGTTCGACGTGGGCGTCGCCAGGTCGTTCATGTTCCAGTAGATCGTGCCGCCCCGGGCGCTGCGGCCGCAAAGAAGCGCGAGACAGATGCCGAGCCAGACGAGCCGGGTGAGACGAGACACACGCATGGCGGGAGGCGGGCGAGCGGGACGAGAGATCCAGACGCTGGTTATACTCCGCCTATTGAGGGGTCAACCCCCCGCTGTGAAAGTTTCGTGAGCCTGCGACTCCGCGGTCGTTCCTGCCGGCGCCCCGCCGCGCCGTGGCGGCACGCCCGCCGACTGTGAGATGATGCCCAGATGGCCCGGCAACGCGGTTCAACGTGCCCGTCGCGCCGCGAGGTGCTCGCCCGCGCGGCCGGGGCCTGCGCCACGGCGGCAGGCGCCTGCGCCGCGGCCGTCGCCGGCGGCCCCGTGGCCGCGGCCCGGGACCTCGGCAGGGCCCGCACCGTCTCGATCTTCCACACCACCGACCTCCACGGCCGAATCCTCCCCACGAGCACCTACGACGGGCTCGACGACGTGGGCGGCCTGGCACGCTGCGCCACCTGCATCCGCCGGTGGCGGCGGGAGTCGCCCCACTCGCTCACCGTGGACGTGGGCGACGTCGTGCAGGGCACGGCCGTGAGCCTGGCGACGGGCGGCGGGATCATGATCGACCTCTTCAACCGGCTCGGCTACGACGCCTGGACGCTCGGCAACCACGATTTCGACTGGGGCCCGGAGAAGCTCGAGGCCAATCTCGCCGCCTCGCGGATGCCCGTGCTCACCGGCAACGTGGAGCGGGCCGGCGCCCGGGCCGGCTCGTTCGCCGGCGCGTGGGCGGGGGTGCGGCCGTGGATCGTCCGGGAGGTGGGCGGCTTCAGGATCGGCCTCATCGGCCTGATCACGCCCGGCCTGCCCTTCTGGCTTCCCCCCGCGCTGCTCGCCGGCGTGGCGGCCACCGATCCGGCTGCGGCCCTGGCCACGAGCCTGCGCGAGATCGCGGCCGAGAAGCCCGACGCCGTCGTGGTGGCGGGCCACATGGGCTGGCGGTTCCACGACGACTACGCCAATCCCGTGCGCGAGATGCTCCGCGGCGCGAAGGGGGTCGACGTCTACCTCGCCGGCCACTCCCACCAGGACAGGCCCGCCTGGTCGCAGCACGGCGTCCTCTGCTCGCAGGCGAGCTACTACGGCATCCACTGCGGCCGCGTCGACCTCACGTTCGACCTCGACAGCCGCCGGCTCGTCGACCGCCGGGCCTTCACGCTCCTGATGGACGACCGCTTCGACCTCGATCCGGCGGTGATGGAGCGGGCCCGGCCCGACCTCGCCCGGGCGGAGGAGCAGGCGGCCCGCCGCGTGGCGACGGCGCGGCGGCCGCTCGGGGGCACCGGCCGCGACAGTGCGGTGGCCAGGCTTTTGTGTGCGACGTTCGCGGCGGCGCTCGGCCGCCACGGGCGGCCCGTCGACGGCGTGTTTCACGGCACGTTCGCCTCGGGCGACATCCCCGCCGGCGAGGTCACCGTGGGCGACTGCTGGCGGATCATCCCCTACGAAAACGTCCTCGTCACCGCGGAGCTCGCCGGCCGCGACCTCCTCGCGGTCGTGGCCGAGGACGCCGGCGATGCGAAGTCGGACCGCACGCTCTGGCCGTTCGAGGTGGTCCGCGACGAGGCCGGCCGACCCCGGTCGGTGCGCCGCGACGGGCGCGAGGTCGACCCCGATCGGCGGT
Source organism: Planctomycetia bacterium (assembly GCA_010027105.1). Taxonomy (GTDB): domain Bacteria; phylum Planctomycetota; class Planctomycetia; order Pirellulales; family UBA1268; genus RGVT01. The sequence goes on along the minus strand of RGVT01000208.1, from coordinate 3,094 downwards.
TCACGATCGCCTTCAACAGTTACGACGCCCAGTCGGCCGGCCGGCGGCTGCTGAAACTGCGTGAGATCCTCGACCAGCCGGCCGCCAGGCTCACGACCACGCCCCTCGACACCCGCACCGCCCTCGTGGAGGGCCTGCTCGACCAGGGCGAGATCGGCTGATCGGCGGGGCGGCGGCAAACCTGCCGGTTTTGCAAGCCCCGGACCGGAAAAATCCTCTATCATTGGAGAGTCGCTCCGCCGTACACAGGTTGCGTATGCGGCCGTTCCTGGCCATCACCGTCGCAGCGGCGCTGTTTTCAAGCGGCGTGGCGCAGGCCGCGCGGCCGCGGCGCCCCAGCGCCGCCCAGATCAAGGCCATGCAGGAAAACATGGCCTACATGCAGCTCGAGATGGTCCGCTTCCAGACGGAGATGGCGGCCAAGCAGCAGGAGCTCGCACAGTCGTTCGACCAGGACGGCGACGGCCGGCTCACGGGGGGCGAGAAGGCCCGCTACGAGCGGCAGCTGCACGCGATCCAGGCGGGCGCGGCGGCCAATCCGTTCGCCACGATCGCCCCGGTCGGCAAGGGCCCCCGCCCCAAGTCGCCGCTGCAGGAATTGAAGGATCGCACCGCGACATTCAACAGCGAGGTCGTGGCCAAGCAGCAGGAGATCTTCCGGTCGTTCGACGAGAACGGCAACGGCCACCTCGAGGGGCCCGAGCAGGCGAAGTTCAACAAGCACATGCACGACATCCAGACCGGCGCCGCCCCCAACCCCTTCGCCGACGCCGCCGCGCACGCCGCGCATGGCTCGCCGGCCTCGCAGGCGTCGAAGTAGCCCGCCGGCCGCACGCACGTGTCGGCGGCCGTGGCGGCGTCCGCCCGCGACCCCGGGCCCGTTTCCTTGCCGCCGCGTCGTCGGCCGGCCTAGCGTTCACCAGGCGGGCCGTGGCGGAGCCGCGGCGCCGACGGCGGGTCGGGTTGTGCGTGCTGCCGAGAACCGGCCATACTCCTTTCGCGAGGCGCCGATGGAGTTTCTCGAGGCTGCGATCGACGAGGCCCGGCAGGGGCTGGCGGAGGGGGGCATTCCGATCGGGTCGGTCGTCGTGCACGGTGGCCGGATCGTGGGCCGCGGCCACAACCGGCGGGTGCAGAGCGGCAGTTCGATCTTGCACGCCGAAATGGACGCCCTCGAGCGGGTCGGCCGCCGGCCCGCGCGGTTCTACCGGGAGTGCACGCTCTACACCACGCTCTCCCCCTGCGCGATGTGCAGCGGGGCGATCGTGCTCTACGGCATCCCCCGGGTCGTGATCGGGGAAAACCGCTCGTTCACCGGCGAGGAGGCGTGGCTCGCGGAGCGGGGCGTCGAACTCGAAGTGGTGCAGGATCCGGCGTGCATCGCCCTGATGCGCGAGTTCATGGCCAGCCGGCCCGACCTGTGGGCCGAGGACATCGGCGCGTGACGCCCGGAGCGGGTCGCAGGCCCGCCCGCCGCTCCGGTCGCGGCGTCCACGCGAGGGTCCGGCCGCGCGTTTTGTCCGCTGTGTCGGTTTTTGGCACGCGGCTTGCCCTGTTCTTAGGCAGCGTTTCCCGGCTTCGTTCCGGAGCGTCGTGAAACGCCTTGAAAGGGCCGATTGACACGCTCGCGGCTGCGGCACGATGCCGCCATCGCGGCGAGTCGACTCACCATTGTGATGACGGTCTCACCATTTCGGTGAGAAACCGCCTCACGCCACACCCCTGCCACCCTGACGTTCGAAAGAGACCATCCCATGATTCATCCCTGCGAAATGTCGTCGCACTCGGGCAAACATGCGCCGCCTCACGTGATCCGGCGATTTGCCTTGGCCGCCGCGTTGGGGTCGCTGATCGTGGCCTACGCCCCCACCCAAGCCGCCCCGATCACGTTGGACATGGTGACGGTGGGCGATCCTGGAAACGCCGTCGATCCCGCAACCGGAGGCGGCACCCCAAAATACGGTAGCGTCAACTACTCGTACCAGATCGGGAAATACGCCGTGACGATCCAGCAGTACACGGACTTTCTCAATGCCGTGGCCGCGACCGACGCGTACTCGCTCTACAACACGAGCATGGCGACCAACCTCAACATCGCGGGCATCTCGCGGTCGGGTTCGAGCGGGTCGTACACCTACAGCGTTATCGGCGGCAGCGGCAACAAGCCGATCACGTACGTCTCATGGTGGGACGCGGCCCGGTTTGCCAATTGGATGCAAAACGGTCAGGGCTCGGGCGGCACGGAGACGGGTGCCTACACGCTCGTGGGCGGCCAGACCAGCGGCACGGCGCCGGCCAAAAACCCCGATGCGCAGTTTTACATCCCGACGGAGAACGAGTGGTACAAGGCTGCGTATTACTCGCCGACATTAAACTCCGGGACCGGCGGCTACTGGAAATATGCGACGCAGAGCGACTCAGATCCCGGCAACGTCGAGGGCGGCGGCGCGAATCAGGCGAACTATCAGAGGACCGGCGTTTTTGCGGTCACCCAGTCTACGGGTTACTCGTCGAGCCAGAACTACCTGACCGCCGTTGGAGCGTTCACCAGCAGTCCGAGTTTCTACGACACGTTCGACCAGACCGGCAATGTGTTCCAGTGGAATGACTTTGCCGGAACCGCCGGCTCATCTCGTGGGCTGAGGGGCGGCGCTTGGGACTTCAGCGCCTACTCATCGTCGTCTTCCTACTGGAGCTCGGGTGCCCCGTCGTTCGAAGACTACTACGTCGGTTTTCGTCTCGCCGCTCCTGTTGCCGTGCCCGAGCCGGCCACCTGGGTGATGGGGCTGGCGGGACTGGCCTGTGCAGGCTGGGGAGCGGCCCGACGTACCCGTCGTCAAAGGTAACGTCGAACATTCGCGCCGCCGGCGTGGTCGCGGCGGCCGAGGAACCGATCGCGCTACAGGCAGCCGGGCGAACGCGCCGGGCTCGTGCAGCCCCGTCCGTGCCGTCAGCGTGGCTTCACGCCCGACTGGTTTGCATCTGCGCGACCCCGGTCGGCGACGAGGAGCCTGCGGAGCGTCTCCAGCGCGTCGGATTCGGTATCCTCCGAGTCGTAGAGGACGTCTTTGATCTCGACGTCGGACAGCTCCAG
>RGVT01000207.1 GCA_010027105.1 Planctomycetia bacterium | reverse complement strand
AGCACCGGCTTCGGGGCGGCAAAAGTCTCGTCGCGTGGGCCGCGGCGGCCCAATGCTCCTCGAGCGTTCGCCGACCCCTCGCCTCCGTCACCTGATCCACCAATCCGTCGCTCCAGCTATCTTGGATAAGCTCTACGGCGTCACGCGCCCGGCGGTCGGAACGCCACGATTCGCTCGGGGTCGGTCTCGAGACGCGGGGCGTCGGCGACGCCCGTGTGGATCAGGTCGACGCAGTAGGGGATCGCGGGAAAGACCGCGTCGAGACACTCGCGGATGCTCTTCGGCCGGCCCGGCAGATTGACGACGAGCGCGCGGCCGCAGACGCCGGCCGTCTCGCGGTGGGGACCTTCTCGAGCGACACCTTCCGCATGAGTTCGCCGAATCCCGGCAGGAGTTTCGCGCACACGCGCTCGGTGGCCTCGGGCGTCACGTCCCGCGGGGCCGGGCCGGTACCCCCGGTGGTGACGACGAGGCAGCAGCCGGCGTCGGCCAGGTCGCGGATCGTCGCCGCGATCGTGTCGAGATCGTCGGGCACGACCTTGTCGAGCCCTTCCCACGGGCTCGCGAGCACCTCGGCGAGGTAGGCCCGGATCGCCGGGCCGCCCTCGTCGGCGTAGGCGCCGCGGCTCGCGCGGTCCGAGACGGTGAGGATGCCGATCCGGGCGGGCGTCGTCGGCGTCGTCATAGCACGCCGCGGGCCTCGAGCAGGCCCACGAGCGCGTCGACGCATTTCTGCACCGGCCACTCGTGCGTGGGCAGCACGAGGTCGGGCTTCAGGGGCGGCTCGTAGGGGGCGGTGACGCCGGGAAAATTGGCGAACTCGCCCGCGTCGGCGCGGGCGTAGTGGCCGTCGGTGTCGCGGGTGCGGCAGACGTCGATCGGCGCGGCGAGGTGCACGACGATGAAGCGATCCGCTCCCACCCGCTCGGCCGCCTTTCGCCGCACCGCCTCGTCGGGGGCGACGAAGGCTCCGATGCAGATCAGCCCCGCGTCGTTGAAGAGCCGCGCCACCTCCGCGCCGCGGCGCAGATTTTCGCTCCGTTCGCCCGTGGTAAAGCCCAGATCCTTGCTGATCCCCAGCCGCATGTTCTGCCCGTCGAGCACGGCGACGGCCCGCCCCAGATCGAAGAGCCGCCGCTCGAGCGCCCGCGCGAGCGTCGATTTTCCCGACCCGGTGAGACCGGTGAGCAGGATCGTGGCCGGCTTCTGGCCGTAGCGGGCCGCGCGTTCGTCAGGCGTCACGCCGCTCGCCTGGCCGTGGAGGTGCGGCTCGGCCGCGTCGCCCCAGTGGTCGCCCGCGCCCTCCTCCGGCTCGCGGTCGAGGATCATGCCGGCGCCGACCGTGGCGTTGGTGACGCGGTCAATCATGATGAAGCCGCCGGTGGCGCGGTTCCGCCGGTAGGCGTCGAAGGCGATCGGGCTCGTGAGCGTGATGCCGCAGCGGCCGATCTCGTTGAGGGCGAGCGCCGGCGCGGGCTCGCGGTGGAGCGAGTTGACGTCGATCCGGTAGCGGAGCGTGCTCACGGCCCCGGGCACCACCTTCGTCGTCTGCTTGAAGAGATACTGTCTCCCCGGCACGAGAGGCTCCTCGCTCATCCACACGAGCGTGGCCTCGAACCTGTGGTCGACCTTCGGCACGTTGCCGGGCCGCACGAGCATGTCGCCGCGGCTGGAGTCGATCTCGTCCTCGAGCGTGAGCGTCACCGACTGTGGGGCGAACGCCTCGGCGAGGTCGCCGTCGAACGTCACGATCGACTTCACGCGGCTCCGCTTCCGCGACGGGAGCGACATCACCTCGTCCCCCCGGCGGACGATGCCGGAGGCGATCGTGCCGGCGAACCCGCGGAAGTCGAGGTTCGGCCGGAGCACGAGCTGCACCGGAAATCGGAAGTCCTCGAGGTTGCGGTCGGAGCCGATGTAGACCGTCTCCAGCAGCGGCATCAGCGGCGAGCCCGTGTACCAGGGCATGCGGGGACTCGCCTCGACGACGTTGTCCCCCTTGAGGGCCGAGATCGGCATGAAGTGGACGTCGGGCAGCTCGAGCCGCGAGGCGAAGTCGACGTAGTCGGCCCGGATACGTTCGAACACCGCCTGGTCGTATCCCACGATGTCCATCTTGTTGATCGCCACGACGATGTGCCGGATCCCCAGGAGCGACACGATGAACGAATGCCGCTTCGTCTGCTGGAGCACGCCGTGGCGGGCGTCGATGAGGATGATGGCGAGGTCGGCCGTGGAGGCGCCCGTGGCCATGTTCCGCGTGTACTGCTCGTGGCCGGGCGTGTCGGCGATGATGAATTTCCGCTTGTCGGTCGAGAAATAGCGGTACGCGACGTCGATCGTGATCCCCTGCTGCCGCTCGTCCTCGAGGCCGTCGGTGAAGAGGGCGAGATCGACCTCCTCGCCGGTGGTGCCGTAGCGGCTCGTGTCCTTCTTGATCTCGTAGAACAGCCGGCCGATGAGCGTGCTCTTGCCGTCGTCGACGCTGCCGCAGGTGATGAAGCGCAGGAGCTCCTTGCGCTCGTGCTGCGCGAGGTATTCGTCGATGTTCGTGGCGATCAGGCTGGATTGATGTGACATGTGCGTCTTTGTAAACGTATGTTCCTGAAGCGACCCGCATGGCCGCCGGGGCGGCACGAGTTGTCTCGCTGTGCCTCTCGCTGTGCTCGATTCACACGCTCGCCATCCTCGCGCCGACCCCGGCGTTCAGCATCGGGGCGTCGATGCATCGTTGGTGCGACGGGTGAAGTCGTCTCAGAAATATCCTTCCTTTTTCTTGCGCTCCATGCTGCCCGCCTCGTCGGTGTCGATGAGCCGGCCCTGCCGCTCCGAGAACGTGGTGAGCAGCATCTCCTGGATGATCTCGGGGAGCGTCGTGGCGCTCGAGTCGACCGCGCCCGAGAGCGGGTAGCAGCCGAGCGTGCGGAACCGCACGCGGCGCATCTCGGGCTTTTCGTCCGGCTCGAGGGGCAGCCGGTCGTCGTCGACCATGATCATCACGCCGTCGCGCCACACGATCGGCCGCTCCGCGGCGAAGTACAGCGGCACGATCGGGATCTTTTCCAAGTGGATGTACTGCCAGACGTCGAGCTCGGTCCAGTTGGAGAGCGGGAAGACCCGGATGCTCTCCCCCCTCCGGACCTTCGTGTTGTAGAGGCTCCAGAGTTCTGGCCGCTGGTTCTTGGGGTCCCAGCGGTGGAACTCGTCGCGAAACGAAAACACCCGCTCCTTGGCCCGGGATTTCTCCTCGTCGCGCCGGGCCCCGCCGAAGGCGGCGTCGAACCGGTGCTTGTCGAGCGCCTGCCGCAGGGCCTGCGTCTTCATGACGTCGGTGTGGACCTTGCTGCCGTGCGTGATCGGGTTGATGCCGGCCCTGCGCCCCTCCTCGTTCGTGTGCACGAGCAGCCTGAAGCCGAGCTCCTTGGCGACGTATTCGTCGCGGAGCCGGTACATGTCGCGGAACTTCCACGTCGTGTCGACGTGCAGCAGCGGGAACGGCGGCCGCGCTGGATAAAAGGCTTTTTCGGCGAGCCGCACCATCACGGCCGAATCCTTGCCGATGGAATAGAGCATCACCGGGTTTTCGAACTCGGCGGCCACCTCGCGGATGACGTGGATGCTCTCGGCCTCGAGCTGGCGGAGGTGGGTGAGGTTGTACGTCGTCATCTCGCTCGCGGGCGGGCCTGCATGGGTGACCGTACTCTAGGGCACCTCGTGTGAGCGGACAATCGCGGGTCGCCCATTCGTTCTGTGGGACAGGCTTCAGCCTGTCACGCCCCCACGTGGGACAGGCTTCAGCCTGTCATGCTTTCTCGAAATGACACCGGCTTCGGGCTCCCCAGACCCCGTCGCCGGACGTTCGCTGCGCCCTCCTGGGCTTCGCTCACTCCGAGCGACTGGCGCTGCGCCATCCTGGCTTCGCTGGTCGCTCAAGCCGGCGGCCGGGGCACTGGGGAGCCCGAAGCCTCCTCACGGGAGAACGGGAAAGCTGATCAGCGGCGGGCCATCGGCTCAACTACTCCGCTGGACGCGATCCGCCGTCTGATCCAGCGTCTGGTGTACGCCCGTCATGGGCGTGATTGTATGGGGTGCAAGTCCCCTGTGCGAGATTGGGAGCCTGAAGGAGATCATCAGTCCAAGTGACACCTCCGATTGGCAAAGCACGAGGTGAGGGCAACTGCTCTGGGGCGACCCAGGGTGGGAAGGAAGCCTGCGGATGCGTCGTCAAGCTGGCAAGAACAAGCGTCGTCAGCCGCATCCACACCAGCGTCGCGAGGTTACGAACAGAAACGTGCTACAAGGCTGGTGAGGCGAGGCGAGTGGGCACCACACCACGAAGCCGCTCCCAGACAGCCTCACAGGTAAAGCACGAGCCTGCGCGACGACAGATCACGTTCTTATCCGGGGAGATCTGCCCCGCCCCAGGGAGTAGGGCTTGCCCGAAAGCCTGGAACGCCACGGCGCAAGCCGCGGCGAAGGAGGCAGAAGTCAGCAGAGGTCGTAGTACCGAGGCCGCACTGCCAATGCGGACGGGAAGGGCCGAACGATGAAGAACGGGGAGGAGCCATCGCCCGACTCGACGCGACGACTGTCCCGACCGGGCCAAGCCGCGGCGGCGCCGAGCGAGAAGCCATCCCCGAGCCTGTTTCCAGAGAGGATGATGGAGGCGATTGTCGATTCCGCCAACATGCAGCGAGCCTGGGATCAGGTCCGTGGGAACCGCGGGGCTCCCGGCCCCGACGGGATCACACTGACACAGTTCCCTGAATGGTTTCGCCCGCAGTGGGCGGCGATTCGGCAGCAGCTTCTCGATGGGACCTACGAACCTTCGCCGGTTCGGAGGAAGACCATCGACAAACCGGATGGCGGTCAGCGGCAGCTCGGCATCCCAAACGTGCTGGACCGTCTGATTCAACAAGCCA
>RGVT01000206.1 GCA_010027105.1 Planctomycetia bacterium | reverse complement strand
TCGTGCCGCTGTCGCTCGAGAAGGTGGCCACGGCCGTGAGCACGAAGGGCATGTTCTTCGACCCGAACAGTCCTGGTGAACGGCTCGTCTTTCCCGACTGGGGCCCGAAGACTTTCCAGGGCGTGCCCTTCATTCTCGTCGATCCGCAGGGGCAGAGCGTGCCGAACGCCGTAATGCTCTACGGTCCGTTGGGCTACCTGCCGCCGCGGATGCCCAAGAGCGTGTCGCTCTCGCTCGGCTCGACGGTGAAGGCGCTGCACATTCTCGGCGGCATCGCCGGCTGGGGCTTCCCGGCGAGCCCCGCGGGGGAGACGTCGCTCGTCGTGAGGCTGGTGTATGCCGACGGAAAGACCGAGGACCACCCGCTCACAAACGGCGAGCACGTGGCCGACTACGTCCGCCGGATCGACGTGCCCAGGAGCACGTTCGCGTTCGACCTCGCCGGCCGCCAGCTCCGCTACCTGCGGATCGACGCCGGCCGGACCGAGCCGGTCGCGGCCGTGGAGTTGCTCAAGGGCACGGGCATCTCGGCCCCGATCGTGATGGCGATCACGGCCGAAATGCCCTGATCGCAACCCGTGCGGCTACATTGGCGGCATGCACTTCGCTCCCGCTGCCGGCCGCCGTGTGGCCGTCGTCATCGAGGCCTCCAACGCCTATGCCCGCGGCCTGCTCGCCGGCATCCATCGCCACGTGCGCGAGCACGAGCCCTGGACGATCTTCCTGCCGGAGCACGGCCGCGGCTTCCCGCCGCTCGAGCCCCTCGCCCGGTGGCGGGGAGACGGCGTGATCGCGAGGATCGAAACTGCGGCGATCGCCCGCACGCTCGCGGCGCTGCGGCGCCGGCAGAAGCTCGCGATCGTCGACGTGAGCGCCGGCCGCCTGCTCTCCGACACGCCCTACGTCGAGACCGACGACGCGGCGATCGCCCGGCTCGCCGCCGAGCACTTCATCGAGCGCGATTTCCGCCACTTCGCCGTTCTGGCTCCAGCGGAAGCGGTCGTCGCCGGCACGGGGCGATCGGTCGCGGTCTACCGGTCGCCGGGTCGCCGCGGCACGCGTCCCGCCGACGACGACGAGCCGATCGAGGCCTGGCTCGGGGCCCTCCCCAAGCCCGTCGGCCTCCTCGCCTGTTACGACATCCGCGGCCGCCAGGCCCTCGACGCCTGCCGCCGGGCCGGGATCGCCGTGCCCGACGAGGTGGCGGTGCTCGGCGTCGACGACGACGAGCTGCTCTGCGGCCTCGCCACGCCTCCGCTCTCGAGCGTGATCCCCGACGCGGTCGGCGCCGGCCGGCTGGCGGCCGGCCTGCTCGAACGGCTGATGCGCGGCGAGCGTCTGGAGAAGGATGAATGGCTCCTGCCGCCCTTGGGCATCGCGAGCCGGCAGAGCAGCGACGCGCTCGCGATCGACGACCTGCTCGTGGTGGCCGCGGTGCGGTTCATCCGCGAACGGGCGACGGCGGGCCTCAAGGTGCAGGACGTCGTCCGGAAGCTCGACACCACTCGGCGGATCCTCGACGGCCGGTTCCTCGCCCGGCTCGGCCACTCGCCCCACGAGGAGATCGCCCGCCACCAGTTCCGCCGCGTGGAGCAGCTGCTCGCGGAGACCGACCTGCCGCTGGCGACGGTCGCCGAGCGGAGCGGATTCCGCCACGCGGAGTACATGACCGTGGCCTTCACGAAGCGCTACGGCACCCCGCCGAGCCGCTGGCGGCAGGCGCGACGCCGCTGAACTACTCCGCTGAACTACGGCGCCGGCAGCGGCGGCCGCGGCTCGGCGGCGTAGGCCCGCCACGCCCGCTCGATGCCGGCCGCCTCGGCGTCGCCCGCATGCAACACGATCCGGTGCCGGAGCCGGATCGCCCCGCCCGGGGCGAGCGTCTGCGAGGCGTCCGGCAGCGCGGGGTCGTAGCCGTGGGACGCGAACGGATTGGCGGTGAAGAGGCCGTAGGTCCGCACGTGCCAGCGCGTCGGGTGCCGGAAACTCTCGGGGTGGTTCAGGATCGCGATCCCGAGGTGCTCCCCCTCCACCGGGCCGTGATAGTCGCACCAGCGGGCGGGCTGCGCCCAGGCGGCGGCGTCGGTTTTTCCGTCGCTGGTGACGATCTTCCCGCCCTGCTTCATGTCCACGGCCATCGTCACCGGCACGCGGATGAAGAGCCCCGCATCCTTGCGGTCGGCCGCGGTCACCGGGCCGTCGGTCGCGACGAGGTCCTGGTCGACGTCGATCGTGCGCACGGCATCCGTTGCCCGGAACACGAGCCGCCGGTGTTCCGTGAGCCGTCGCACGCCGGCCGGATCAAGATGCTCACAGGTCGAAGCCACGACCGCCTCGTCGGGTCCACCCTCGAGCCGCGTGAAGGCCACGTGGCGAATGCTTCCCAGCCGCCCGATGCCGCGATTGGCCACCTCGGCCTTCGCGGGATCCGCGCTCGAGAGCCCCGCCGCGAACGTGCTTCGATCATGCCACGTGTCGGCGCCGAACTCCTCGTGGCCGAACGTGATCCCGCGGTGGTGCGGATGGTCGCGCTGCTGCTTCGGCTCCGACTCGACGTCGGCCATGGGAAAGGCGCGGGTCATGGCCTTGCCGGTGGGGCCGATGACGGGCCACAGGTAGGGTTTGTTCGTCTGATCGACGACGTAGCTCGCGAACGGCCGGCCATTCCACTCGACGACCGCGCCGCGGGCGTCGTCGCGCACGGTGAAGCCCTGTGGATCGGCACCGCGGGCGATGGACGCCGCCGCCATGACGAGCAGGGCAGCCCGCGAAAGATGTGATGGCAGATGACTCATGGCCGCCGAGTATAAACCGCTACACTCCGTCCATGGCACTTCGTGCTTATGCGTTGGCGGTCTGCTTGTCCGGCACGGTCCTCGCGACCGCCGCCGCGGCGCCGCCCTTGCGCGTGGGCATGGAACTTTCCTACCCGCCCTTCGAGATGACCGACACCGCCGGCCGGCCCGCCGGCGTGAGCGTGCGGCTCGCGGAGGCCCTCGGCAGGCACCTCGGCCGCGACGTCGCGATCGAAAACATCGCCTTCGACGGCCTCATCCCCGCGCTCAAGACGGGCACGATCGACTGCATCATCTCCTCGCTCACCGCCACCCCCGAGCGGGCCCGCGCGATCGCCTTCTCGGAGCCCTACCTGAAGACGGGCCTCGCCCTGCTCGTGGGCGTGAACTCGCGCGTGAAGTCGAGCGCCGACCTCGACGCCCCGGGCCGCGTCGTCGCCGTCAAAAAGGGCACGACGGGCCACCAGTATGCCTCGACATCGCTCAAGAAAGCCCGGCTGCTCGTGCTCGACAAGGAGAGCGCCGCCGTGATGGAGGTGGCCCAGGGCAAGGCCGACGCCTTCATCTACGATTCGCTCTCCGTGTTCCGCAGCCAGCGCCGCCACCCCGACACGACGCGGGCGATCCTCCGACCGTTCCGTGAGGAAACCTGGGCCATCGGCCTGCGCCCCGGCGACGACGCCTTCCGCCGCCAGATCGACGAGTTCCTCGACGAGTTCCGCAAGTCGGGCGGCTTCGAGCGCCTCGGCGACGAGTTTCTCCCCGACGAGAAACGCGCCTTCAAGGAACAGGGAATTCCCTTCTACTTCTAATGTCTTCGAGCGTCACTCGTGCAACCCGGCTCGGGACTGCCCCGTACCGTCATGTAGGACAGGCTTCAGCCTGTCATGCCGAAGCCATGGATGGCGCAGCGCCAGTCGCTAGGAGTGAACGCAGCCCGGAGGGCGCAGTGAACGTCCGGCGAGACGGTACGGGGCAGCCCCGAGCCGGGTTGGGCAAGTCGAGCGATCCCGGGCTGAGGTGCAGACAACTCCGCCGCCCGGAGCGGCAGACCGGAAAGGGCCGCGGAATTTTCTGCTTGGCGGGCCTCCGCCCGCTGGTGCTCAACCGGGCCTCCGGCCCTGACGCCGAAGGCGTCGGAGACGGGCTTTGCCCGTCGACCGTAAGCCGGAGACGACGCCGGGACGGCGGCGACGGCGCGACAGCTAGCGCGCAGTGAACGTCCGGCGAGAGGGATCGGGTGGCCCGAAGCCGGCACGCGATTGCCCGTCTCACTCATGCTACGCTAACGCCATGCCCCGGTGGCTCGCTCATCTCGTGGTCGTCGCGCTGTTCGCCGGGCTCGTCGCGGCCGCGTTCGCGCGGGTCGACTACGCATGGAACTGGGCCGGCGTCTGGGACTACCGGCAGAAGTTCGTCCAGGGCTGGCTCACGACCGTCGCCGTCAGCCTCGCCGCGCTCGTCGTGAGCACGCTCGTCGGCGGCCTCGCCGCGCTGTGCCTCGCGTCGCGGCGGCCGCTCGTCGAGGCCGTGGGGCGGGTGTACGTCGAGCTGATTCGCGGCACGCCGCTGCTCGTGCAGCTCCTGATCGGGTTCTACGTGATCGCGACCGCCGTGGGGATCGAAAACCGGTTCGTGGTCGGCGTGCTCGTGCTCTCGCTCTTCAGCGGGGCCTACATGGCCGAGATCTTCCGCGGGGGCTTGGCGGCCATTCCGCGGGCGCAGCGCGACTCCGCCCGCGCGATCGGCCTCACGCCCTGGCAGACGCTCCGGCTCGTCGTCCTGCCGCAGGCGCTGCGGCTCGTACTGCCGCCGGTGGCCGGGCAGCTCGTGTCGCTCATCAAGGATTCGTCGCTGCTGTCGGTGATCGCGATCTCCGAGTTCACGCTCAACGCCCAGGAGGTCAACGCGTTCACCTATTCGACGCTCGAGAGCTACCTGCCGCTGGCCGTCGGCTACCTCCTGCTCACGCTCCCGCTCTCGGCCCTCTCGCGGTGGCTCGAGTCGCGGGTGCGGTTCGAGGGCTGACCATGAACCTCGTCGTCGGCGACCTCGTGCAGCGGTTCGGCGACACGACCGTGCTCGACCGGCTCGCGCTCGCGACCGGCGACATCCAGGCGCTCGTGCTCGTGGGCCCGTCGGGGGGCGGCAAGTCGACGCTCCTGCGGATCCTCGCCGGGCTCG
>RGVT01000205.1 GCA_010027105.1 Planctomycetia bacterium | reverse complement strand
GCGTCTGCCAGTTTCGCCACTCTCGCGACGGTGGTCGTGGACCCCGTATGGAGTGTGCCACCCGCCGGTCGCCCGGGCAATCAGGGCCCGGGTCGGCCGTCGAGCCAGCGGTCGAGGCTGCCACCGCCCGCGGCGTCGCGCGCCGGCCACGAGGCCAGCAGCAGTTCATGCAGCGTGCCCGGGGCGGGGTCGTCGCCGAGCCTCGCGGCGCGGATCTCGAGCGTCGTGAGCCGGTCCGCGGGAGCGTGCCGCCGGTTCCAGTCGCGGGCGAGCGCGGCGGCGACGGCGGGGGCAAACCGGCGCCGCTCGGCGCGTCCCAGGTCCCAGAAGAGCTTGTGCCACCGGTGGTGCGGCAGCGACGTGGAGCCGCCCGCGGGCAGCAGCTCCTCGAGCGGCCGACCCCCGCGGAGCACGTCCACCGTGCGGCCGTCGGCCAGTCGTCCGCGACCGACCACCCACTGCCGCTGCCGCGGAACCTCGCCGAACATGCCCCAGTCCTGGCCGAGGCAGGCGACGCGCACCGCCGCGCCGATCGGGGCTGGCAGCGGCCGCCGACGCCAGGCGGTGTTGTCGTGCAGGAAACTCAGGCTGGCGAGGGCCAGGGCGGCGGCCGCCACGAGCTCGCCGCCGGAGCGCGTCGTGCGCTGCCGCTCCTGCGCGGGGGCGGTGCGGCCTGCATCGGGGGCCCGCGACGGCCCGTCCCACAACTCCGACGGCAGGACCGCCAGCCAGGCGGCCAGGCCGACGTAGGCGAAGAGCCCCACCGACATGAGCGCCGCCGTGGCGGCGTGAAACGCCATGCACAGCGTTCCGAGCGCCAGTCGCACCGTGCTCCGTCCGGTCGCCACGAGCAGGCACGGGCCCAGCGTCTCGAGCCCCACGATTCCCCAGCTGAGGAGCCTGCAGAGGCCTCCCTGCCCGGCGAGGACCTCGCCCCACGCGGTGCCGTGATCGTGCAGCGACAGCGCGGTCGCCACGGCGGTGCCCGACAGCCACGAGGCGTTCCATTTCGACAGGCCGGCACCGAGGTACACCGCGGCGATCTGCAGCACGAGCGCGGCGGTCGCCACGGAGCGGGTCGTGCGGGATGGCGGCCCGCCGCGGCGGCGGGCATCGATCGACCACGCGGCCCCCAGCGGCAGGAACATGCCCCAGAAGAGCAGGCAGCAGAGCCAGTCGTCCCCGGCGTTCGTGGCCGGCGCGGTGCGCCGCACGATGCTCACCACCGCCGCCCAGGCGACGACGGTGGCGACGCGGGTGCCCAGCCCCGCGGCCAGCGCCGCCCCGGCGAGCCCCTCGAGCGCGAGCACCGCCGTGCCCCACCACGTGGCGTCGACGAGAAAGGCGAGCGACCACGCCCAGCGGTCGCCGAAAAACCCGCGGAGGTCGGTGAGCGGAAACATCCCGTCCGGCGCGAGCATGAGCCCGATGTCGCGGCTGCGGAGCAGGGCGTCGGCGACGATCACCGCCCCGAGCCCCATCCGGAAGCAGGCGAGGCTCCGCAGGTCGAGCGTGAACGGCCCGCGCGGCGGCGTGGAACATGCCCCTGTCATCGGCGCCTCGGCGAAACCCGCGGGCCGGCCGGGGCTTCCGGCCGTTCCTTGTCCGCGGCCGCCTTCGAAACTACAACATCGCGGTCGTTTCGAGCGACACCGCGGCCCCGAGGCTGAAGCTGCCGCGGCGAGAGGCAACCAGGCAAGGCGACGAGCGAGGCACTCTCCCGGCATGGCGACGCACGCTCCACTGGTGGTGCTCGGAGGCGGCCCGGGGGGATACGCCGCGGCGTTCATGGCGGCCGATCTCGGGATGCAGGTCACACTCGTCGACCGCGACGAGCGGCTCGGCGGCACCTGCCTGCTCCGCGGGTGCATCCCGTCGAAGGCGCTCCTGCACGTCGGCCGGGTGCTGGCCGAGGCCCGGGAGATGGATGCCTGGGGGATCCACTTCGAGCGCCCGAAGATCGACATCGACGTGCTCCGGGGCCGCAAGGAGAAGGTCATCTCCACGCTGACCGGCGGGCTCGCCCAACTCGCCAGGCGGCGGAACGTGACGGTCGTGCACGGCACGGCCCGGTTCACGAATTCGACCACGCTCGAAATCGCCGCGGCCGGGGCCGGCGGGCCGAGCCAGACGATCACGTTCGACCACTGCATTCTCGCCAGCGGCTCGCGGCCGGCGAAGATTCCCGCCTTCGACCTGCCGACGCCGCGGGTGATGGATTCGACGCAGGCGCTCGAGATGGCCGACGTCCCGCCGTCGCTGCTCGTGATCGGCGGCGGATACATCGGCCTCGAGATGGGCACGGTGTACGCCGAGCTCGGTTCGCGGGTGTCGGTCGTCGAGCTCACCGACACGCTCCTGCCCGGCGCCGACCGCGACCTCGTCAAGCCGCTGCAGCAACGGCTCGAAAAGCTCTTCGAGAGGATCCGCCTGCGGACGAAGGTCGTGAAGCTGGAGGACCGCGGCGAGACGATCCGCGTGCACTTCGAGGGGCCCGACGGGCCGAGCACGGAGGAATTCTCGCGGGTGCTCGTGGCGGTCGGACGCCGGCCGAACTCCGACGGCCTGGGCCTCGAGAACACGAAGGTGGTCGTGAACGCGAAGGGCTTCGTGGAGGTCGACGGGCGGCAGCGCTCCGCCGATCCACACATCCTCGCGATCGGCGACGTCTGCGGCGAGCCGATGCTCGCACACCGCGCGAGCCACCAGGGCAAGGTGGCGGTCGAGTCGCTCCACGGCGAGCCCGCGCTCTTCGCCCCGCGGGCGATTCCGGCCGTCGTGTTCACCGACCCCGAGATCGCGTGGGCGGGGCTCACCGAGCACGAGGCGGCCGCGCAGGGGCGGGCGGTCGAAATCAGCCGGTATCCGTGGGCCGCCAGCGGCCGCGCCCAGGCGCTCGGCCGCACCGAGGGCCTGACGAAGATCGTCGTCGACCCGGAGACCGACATCGTGCTCGGCGTCGGCATGGTCGGGCCCGGAGCGGGCGAGCTCGTGGCCGAGGGCACGCTCGCGATCGAGATGGGCTGCTCGGCCCGCGATCTCAGCGAGACGATCCACCCGCATCCGACGCTCGGCGAGACGGTGGCGTTTTCGGCGGAAAACTACTTCGGCCTGGCTACCGAAATCTACAGGCCGCGGTCCGAAGCCGCGACGCGGTGAGCCGGCCTTTACGGGGCGTGGAAATCGCGGGATAATCCCGCGACCGCCTCAGATCGACCCACCGGAGCGCGACATGGCCAGCCCCGACACCGAGCAGTCAGGCAGCGACGTCGCGGCGGAGGTCACGGAACTCCCCCCGGGCGCCCACGCCCCGATGTCGATCGGGCAGATGGGCGACTCGGCCACCGGCCAGCCGGAACGCTCCGACGGCGTCTCGGCCGTCGACTCCGACCCGACCGAGACCCGCGAGTGGCTCGACTCGCTGCGCTACGTGATCACCAGCCGCGGCGGCGACCGGGCCGCCTACCTGCTCCACGCGATCGAGCAGGAGGCCTACCGGCTCGGTGTGGCCATTCCCTTCTCGGCCACCACGCCCTACATCAACACGATCCCCGCCGATCGCCAGCCCCCCTACCCGGGCAACCGCGAGATAGAGCGGCGGATCAAGAGCATCATCCGCTGGAACGCGATGGCGATGGTCGTCAGGGCCAACCGCGAGGACAAGAGCATCGGTGGCCACATCTCCACGTTCGCCTCGTCGGCCACGCTCGTCGAGGTGGCGATGAACCACTTCATCCGCGGCCGCGGCGCCGACTATTCGGGCGACCAGGTCTACTTTCAGGGGCACGCCTCGCCGGGCATCTACTCGCGGGCCTTCCTGGAGGGGCGGCTGAGCGAGCGGCAGCTCGAGAACTTCCGCCGCGAACTGGCCGAAGGGGGCGGGCTGTCGAGCTATCCGCATCCCTGGCTGATGCCGGGGTTCTGGGAGTTTCCCACGGTGTCGATGGGCCTGGGCCCGCTGATGGCCATCTACCAGGCGCGGTTCAACAAGTATCTCCAGGACCGTGGCATCAAGGACACCAGCGGCCAGCACGTCTGGTGCTTCATCGGCGACGGCGAATGCGACGAGCCGGAGACGCTCGGCGCGATCTCGCTGGCGGCCCGGGAGCAGCTCGACAACCTCGTCTTCGTCATCAACTGCAACCTCCAGCGGCTCGACGGCCCGGTGCGGGGCAACGGCAAGATCATCCAGGAGCTCGAGGGCTGCTTCCGCGGGGCCGGCTGGAACGTGATCAAGGTGATCTGGGGCGAGGACTGGGATCCGCTGCTGGCCCGGGACGACAAGGGGCTGCTCGTCAAGCGGATGAACGAGGTCGTCGACGGGCAGTATCAGAAATACGTCGTCATGCCCGGGGGCTACATCCGCGAGCACTTTTTCGGGGCCGACCCCGAACTCGCGGAGATGGCGTCGCACCTCTCCGATGAGAAGCTCAAGAAGCTCAAGCGGGGCGGGCACGACCCCGAGAAGGTCTACGCGGCCTACGCCGCGGCGATGCAGTGCCACGGCAAGCCGACCGTCATCATCGCCAAGACGATCAAGGGCTACGGCCTCGGCGAGGTGGGCGAGGGCCGCAACGTCACCCACCAGCAGAAGAAGCTCAACGAGGACGAACTGCGGGCCTTCCGGTCGCGGTTCGGCATCCCGATCTCGGACGACGAGGTGGCGAAGGCGCCCTTCTATCGTCCGGCCGAGGATTCCGAGGAACTCCGCTACCTGCGGGAGCGGCGGGCGGCCCTCGGCGGGGCCGTGCCCAGCCGGCCGCTCGAGGGGCCCACCCTGCGGACGCCGCCGCTCTCGGAATATGTCGGCTTCATCGAGAAGAGCGCCGGCCGCGAGGTGTCGACCACGACCGGCGTGGTGACGCTCATGGCGTCGCTGCTGAAGGACAAGCACGTCGGCCGGTACATCGTGCCGATCGTGCCCGACGAGTCGCGGACCTTCGGCATGGATCCGCTCTTCAAGCAGTGCGGCATCTACGCC
>RGVT01000204.1 GCA_010027105.1 Planctomycetia bacterium | reverse complement strand
GAACGTCGTGAGGGCGACGCCCTTGAAGTCGGCCGTCGCGGCGGCCAGCCGGCGGGCGAGATAGCGGTCGGACTTCGACTCGGCATCCGGCCCCGGCCGTCCGCTGGTGCTGGCTCGCGCTCGGCGTGGCCGCGCTCGCCGCTGCCGCCGTGCGCTGGCTCCTGCCGCTGGTGCGCTATCGCGTGAATCTCGTCTACGCGGCGCGGGCCATCGAGCGCGAGCATCCGGAGTTGCACAACGACCTCGTCAACACCGTGCTCGCGAAGGCGCATCCCGGGTCGAACCCCGAGAAGGTCGTGCGGTCGCTCGAGCGGCGGACGGCGAAGCGCCTGGCGCAGGTGCCGACCGAGGCCGTGATCGACCGGACGGTGCCCCTGCGGCTGGCCTACGCGCTGGCGGGGCTCGTGGTCCTGGCGGGGCTCTACGAACTCGCCGCCCCCAAGAGCCTGCTCGTCTCGGCCGCGCGGCTGCTCGCGCCGTGGGCGGGCTGGGCCGCCCCGTCACGGGTGCGGATCGAGCCGCCGCGGCTGGCGTGGCGGATGCCGGCCGAGCAGGGGGCGGCCGACGACGCGCTCGAACGCCGCCGGCTCGTCGTCGACGGCGACACGGCCACGCTCGTGCGCGGCCGCCAGCTCGTGGTGGCGGCCGACATCCGCGGGCTGCGCGGCGGCGAGAAGCCGCACGTCGGGGTGGTCTCGCTGCGGGCCGACGGGGGCGTCGATCCCGCCCTGCCGGTGTGGGAGGCGGAGATGGCCCGTAGCCCCGTCGCCGGTGCGGGCGAGCGGCTGTTCGTGGCCGTGCTGCCCGACGCCCGGCGCGGCCTCGACCAGTCGCTCGAGATCACGATCGCCGCCGGTGACGCCCGCAGCCGCCCGGTCCGCGTGCTCGTGGTCGATTCGCCGACGCTGCTGGTGCGCGAGGTGCGCTACGCGTTTCCGGCCTACACGCGCCGAGCCCCGGAGGCGGTGGCCTGGCAGGGCGACATCCGCGCGGTCGAGGGGACGGAGGTCACGGTCGTGGCGGAGGCCAACCGGCCGATCGACGAGGCGTGGATCGACTTCGACGCGGACGGCGGCCGCGACCTGAGGTTCACGAAGTCGGCGGCCGACCTGGCCCGCGTGACGAAGTCGTTTCACCTCGGCCTCAAGGCCGACGCGTCGGGGCCGGAGCACTCGTCCTACCGGCTCGTCTTCCAGCCGCGGTCCGCCGAGGGGTCGGCCCGCGAGGCGGTGGTCGTCGACCCGCTCGAACACCGGATCGAGGTCGTGGCCGACGTGGCGCCCGAGGTGGTGATCGAGGAGCCGCGGGAGTCGCCGCTGCGGGTGCCGCCGGCCGCACCGGTCACGGTGCGTGTGCAGGCGCACGACCCCGACTTCGCGCTCGCGAGGGTCGCCATCGAGACGAGGCTCGAGGGGGGTGCGGCCGGGCCCGAGATCGTGCTCTTGAAAGACGAGCATGCGGGGCTCTACCGCGGCGTCGCGGAACTCGTGCCGGAGCGTCTCGGCGCCGGTGCGGGGGCGACGCTCGAGTATCGGGCGGTGGCCGTCGACAACCGTCCCAAGCGGCCCAACGTGTCGCACTCCCCCTGGCAGGCGCTCCGCATCGATCCGGCAGCACCGCCGCGTCGACCCGCCCCTCCGCCGGGCCGCAGGCCCTCCGACGAGCGCCGAGCGCCGGGTGGAGAGCCGGGGAACGGCGGCTCGGACGGGGCCGCCGCCGACGCAGCCGACGCCCGCGATCGCCGCCCAGACGCGACGCCGCAGGACGACGAACGTCCCCGGAAGGACGCGGACGGCGGTCGCGCGGACCGCGAGCGGCAAGAACAGCGGAGCGATGAGAGTGCGCATCCTGGCCGGAAGGACGGCCAGGCGGGCGGGCCGCAGGGCGGGGAACGGGAGCAGCAGCCAGCCGATGCCAAGCAACGGGGCGACCGCCAGGGGCAGGGGGAGAATCAGGGCCAGGGGGCCGAGAGCGGGCAGGGAGTCGGGGCCCGCGGCGAGCGGCAGGGAGGGCGCGACGAGGCCAGCGCGGGGCAGGCTCAGGGGCAGACCGGTCAGCGCCACGATCCGGGCGGTGGGCGGCTGCCTGGCCCGGGTCGGGGGCGTGATGGACAGGAAGGCGAGCGACAGGGCGAGGCCCGAAGAAATTCCGTCGCCGCCGACGGCACCAACGACGGCGAGGCGCTCGAGCGCATCCTCGAGCATCGGCGGGAGCAGGGGTCGAAGCCGGGTGGGGCCAATGAGGACCGCGCCGCCGGACCGCGGCAGCCGGGTGAACGTCGGGACGGATCCGGCGAGGCCGGCGAGGCCGGCGAAGCCCGCGACGCCGGCGAAACAGGATCCCGCCCAGATGCTTCCGCACCGGACGCGCAGGGAAGTGCCGGCGCACCCGGGAGCAAGCCGACGGGCGGCGGGGGAGAAAAGGCGGGCTCGTCGTCGCCGACTGCCGGCGTCGGGCAGTCGAGCGGCACGGACGCGGGCACCGCCGGCAAGGCCGGGCAGAAGCCCGGGCCGGGCCAGGATGGAGCGGCCGATGGGCCGGGCAAGGAGAGCGAGGAACGCGGAGCAAGCCAGCAGCGCGGAGCAAGCGAGCAAGCACCGGAAGGCGGGCAGGCAGCGGGCGGCAAGGAGGGGATGGTTGGCAAGCGGTCGGGCGGCGGCGCGCAGAACGCGGGTGGCGAGCAGCGGGCGGACGGCACACCAGCGGCAGATGGCGCGCAGGCGCGGCCCGGCCGGCAGGGAGCCGGTGCACCGCAGCCGGGCGGGTCGGCCGCGCCCGCCGCCGGCGAGCCCGGAAGCGGAGCGGGGGAGACGGGCAGCGGCGGCTGGGCCGGCGGCGACGCCACGCGGCGGGATGCCGCCGCCCGCGCGGCCGAGGGCCCGCTCCCGGCGCGGGAGATGGAGTGGGGCGAGCAGGACGTGGCCCACGCTCGCAACGCGGCCGGCCTCGCCGTCGAGCACCTGCGCGACTCGGTCGAGGCGGGGCGGACGGACGTGCTCGACCGCCTCGGCTGGACCCGCGAGCAGGCGCGGGCGTTCCTCGACCGTTGGGAGCGGATGCGGCGGCTCGCCGAGAGCGACGATCCGGCCAGCCGCGGCGAATTCGAGAGGTCGCTGCGCAGCCTCGGCCTGCGGCCCGACGGCGTGAGGAGTTCCCGCGACGTGCCCGCCGACACGCGCGGAGGGCAGGCGGAGGGGAGACGCAGCCGGCCGCCCCGCGACTACTGGGAGCAGTTCAAGGCCTACACGCAGGGGACCGCCGGGGAATGACGCCGTCGTTGCCGGGCCCCGGATTCGAGGGCCCCCGATACCTGGCCGCGTTCGGGCCGAAGCGCGTCCCGCACTGCTTCACCGACGTGCTCATCCTCGGGGGCGGCCTGGCCGGCCTGCGGGCGGCGCTCGCCGTCGATCCGCGGCTCTCCGTGACCGTCGTCACCAAGAACGACCTGCAGAGCTCCTCGAGCCAATGGGCGCAGGGGGGCATCGCCGGCGTGCACGATCCCGAGGACCGGTTCGACAACCACGTGGCCGACACGCTCTCCGCCGGGGGCGGCCTGTGCCACGACGACGTGGTGGAGTCGGTCGTGCGGGAGGCCCCCGCGCGGATCGCGGAGCTCGTGTCGTGGGGCACGAGGTTCGACGAGCGCGACGGTGCGCTCGACCTCGGCCGCGAGGGGGGGCACAGCCATCATCGCATCGTGCACGCGCTCGGCGACGCCACCGGCCGCGAGGTGATGCGGGCGGTGATCGAGCGGACCCGCCGCCTCGACAACCTCGAGGTCTGGCCCGACACGTTCACGATCGACCTCGTCACCGACCCGGCCGGCTGCCGGGGCGCGCTCGTGTGGAACCAGGCCCACGGCAAGACGCTCGTCTGGGCGCGGCGCACGATCCTCGCCACGGGGGGCGCGGGGCAGCTGTACCGCGAGTCGACCAACCCCGAGGGGGCCAGCGGCGACGGCCTGGCGCTCGCGTGGCGGGCCGGGGCCACGCTCCGCGACATGGAGTTCATGCAGTTCCACCCCACCGTGCTCTACATCGCCGGCGGCGCGCGGAGCCTGATCACGGAGGCGGTGCGCGGTGCCGGGGCGCACCTGGTCGACAGGGACGGGCGGCGGTTCATGCCGGAGTTCGACCCGCGGGCCGAACTCGCCCCGCGCGACGTCGTCTCCCGCGCCATCACGGTCGTCATGCACCGGACGCACCACGCCAACGTCTACCTCGATCTCTCGCATCTCGACCCCGACACGGTGCACCGACGCTTTCCCGGCATGGCGGAGATCTGCCGGAAGTTCGGCCTCGACCTGGCCCGGGACCGGATCCCCGTCCGGCCCGGGGCCCATTACATGATCGGCGGCGTGGAGGTGGACGCCGCCGGCCGCACCGACCTGCCGGGGCTGTTCGCGGCGGGCGAGGTCACCTCGAGCGGGCTGCACGGCGCCAACCGGCTCGCGAGCAACAGCCTGCTCGAGGGGCTCGTGTACGGAGCCCGGGCCGGCCGGGCGGCGAGCGACGACGTGCTGGCGGGCGGCGCGGCCGACGTGCTGCGGGTGCCCGACCTCGCGAACCCGCGCGCGTCCGACACCAACGGCAGCCTCGACCTGGCCGACATCCGCAATTCGCTCCGCAGCCTCCTGTGGCGGAACGTCGGCGTGGAGCGATCGGGGGACGCCCTCGCCGAGGCCCTCGATACCGTGGAGGGCTGGTGCCGCTACGTGCTGCCCCTGCAGTTCGCGGGCCCCGAGGGCTGGCAGCTGCAGAACATGCTCGAGGTGGCGCGGCTCATGATCCGCGCCGCCCTCGTGAGGGAGGAGACCCGCGGCGTCCACGTGCGCGGGGATTTTCCTCGGCCCGCCGACGCCTGGAGGGTGCACGTGGCCTGGCGGCGCGGCCGCGAGGCACCGCTACTGGAGCCGCTGGAACCGGCCGCCGCCGGCACCCGGCCCGGCGTGCGGATCGCCGAGGGATTGCCGGATGCCGCG
>RGVT01000203.1 GCA_010027105.1 Planctomycetia bacterium | reverse complement strand
GGATGGCGCAGCGCCAGTCGCTAGGAGTGAGCGCAGCCCGGAGGGCGCAGCGAACGTCCGGCGACGGGGTCTGGGGAGCCCGAAGCCGGGTTGAGCGCGAAGAGTCTGTAAGCCCAGCCCGCTCACTCGTCGGTCACGCAGCCCTTCGAGGCGGGCTGCACGCACCGGACGTACTTGGCGAGCATCCCGCGGT
Source organism: Planctomycetia bacterium (assembly GCA_010027105.1). Lineage (GTDB taxonomy): Bacteria > Planctomycetota > Planctomycetia > Pirellulales > UBA1268 > RGVT01. Next base: position 4,823 of record RGVT01000203.1, on the reverse strand, counting down.
CGGCCTTGAGCGGCGGGGCCTTCCAGGCGGACCGACGCTTCGCGAACTCGGCCTCCGAGACCTCGGCGTCGATCGAGGCGGCGTCGGCGTCGATCACCACCACGTCGCCGTCGCGCACGAGCGCGATCGGGCCGCCCTCCTGGGCCTCCGGCACGACGTGCCCCACGATGAAGCCGTGGGAGCCGCCCGAGAAGCGGCCGTCGGTGACGAGGGCCACGTCGGCCCCGAGGCCGGCGCCCATGAGCGCCGAGGTCGGCGTGAGCATTTCCGGCATGCCCGGGCCGCCCTTCGGACCCTCGTAGCGGATGATCACGACGTCGCCCCGCTTGATGGCGCCCTGCTCGAGGGCTGCGAGCATCGCCTCCTCGCTGTCGAACACGCGGGCCGGGCCGCGGAACCGGGCCCCCTCCTTGCCGGTGATCTTCGCCACGGCGGAGTCGGGGGCGAGGTTGCCATGGAGGATCGTGATGTGGCCCGTCTTCTTGATCGGGCTCTCGACCGGGTGGATGACCTTCTGGCCGGGGGCGAGGCCCCTGCTCGCGGCGAGGTTCTCGGCGAGCGTCTTGCCGGTGACGGTGAGGCAGTCGCCGTCCATCAGCCCCTTGTCGAGCAGGTATTTCATCAGGCCGCTCGTGCCGCCGACCGAGTGCAGGTCTTCCTGCACGTATTTCCCGCTCGGCTTCAGGTCGGCGAGGTAGGGAATGCGGCGGGCCGTCTTCTGGAAGTCGCTCGGCCCGAGGTCGATGCCCACGGTGCGCGCCATGGCGATCAGGTGCAGCACGGCGTTGGTCGAGCCGCCGAGCGCCATGATGGTGACCAGCGCGTTCTCGAAGGCGCGGCGGGTCATGATGTCGCGCGGCTTGAGATCCTTCTCGAGCAAGTTGCGGATCGCGGCCCCCGCCCGCAGGCACTCGCCGAGCTTGTCCGGGTGCTCGGCCGGGATCGACGCGCTGTCGGGAAGGGCCATGCCCAGCGCCTCGATCGCCGTGGCCATCGTGTTGGCGGTGTACATGCCGCCGCAGGCTCCGGCGCCCGGGCAGGCGCGCCGGACGATGTCACCGCGGCGGGCGTCGTCGATCCGGCCGGCCACGTACTCTCCGTAGCACTGGAAGGCCGAGACGATGTCGAGCGGCGTGCCGTCGGCGAGGTGCCCCGGCTTGATCGTACCCCCGTAGACCATCAGCGCGGGGCGGTTGAGCCGGCCCATCGCGATCAGGCAGCCGGGCATGTTCTTGTCGCAGCCGGGAATCGCCACGAGGGCGTCGTACCACTGGGCGTGCATCACCGTCTCGATCGAGTCGGCGATGATGTCGCGGGAGGGGAGGGAGTAGCTCATCCCCTCGGTGCCCATCGAGATGCCGTCGCTGACGCCGATCGTGTTGAACCGCATGCCCACGAGGCCCGCCGCGGCCACGCCCTCGCGGACCTTGGCGGCGAGCCGGTCGAGGTGCATGTTGCACGTGTTGCCCTCGTACCACATGCTCGCGATGCCGACCTGCGGCTTGTCGAGGTCGGCCGGCTCGAGGCCCGTGCCCAGGAGCATCGCCTGCGAGGCCCCCTGCGACCGCGGCTGCGTGATCCGGGAACTGTAGCGGTTGAGAACGGCCATGGTCGGGATTCCTGACACGCGGCAGAATAGTGTCTGGGCGGCGGCTTGCAAGGCAGCGGCCGCCGCCGCCCCTGCAGCCGTCGAGCCGTGATGTCGCACCGCCGTCCCGCCTTCGTGTTCCTCGATCTCGGCAACGTGATCGTGTCGTTCGACCGGCCGCGGGCCCACCGCCAGATGGCGGATGCGGCCGGCCTGCCCCTCGCCGCCGTCGAGGCGGTGCTCGCCGAGACGCGGCTCGAGGAGCGGCTCGAACGCGGCCTCGTCGACTGGCCCGGCTTTCACGCCGAGTTCTCCGCCCGCACCGGCTCCGCGTGTGATCCGCGCCGGCTGGCCGAGGCCGCCAGCGACATGTTCACGCTCAACGTCGCCCTCCTCCCGGTGATCGCGGGGCTGGAGCGGGCCGGCCTGCCGCTGGGGATCCTCTCGAACACCTGCGGCATCCACTGGGAGCACCTACTCCGTAGTGGCTACGCCGTGCTCCCCGGCCGGTTCGCCGTCACGGTGCTCAGCCACGAGGTGGCGGCCGTCAAGCCGGAGCCGGCCATCTACGCCGCCGCCGCCGCGCGGGCGGGCGTGCCGCCGGAGGCGATCTTCTTCTGCGACGACATCCCGGCGCACGTCGAGGCCGCCCGGGCCTGCGGCTGGGATGCGGAGGTGTTCGAATCGGCCTCCGGGCTCATCGACGCGCTCGACCGCCGCGGCCTGGATCTCGGCGTATGACGTCGAGGAGGGCGCGCTCGTCGAATCGCCCCTCGAGCACGGCCTCCCCGTCGACGGCGATCACGGGCACGCGGGTCCCGTAGGCCGCGGCCAGGGCCGGCTCCGCATCGACGTCGACGATCGCGGCGCCGGGTGCATGATCAGCCAGCAGCTCCTCCGCCGACTCGCAGAGGTGGCAGCCGCGGCGGGAATAGAGCACGATTTTCACGCCTGGGGTACCATGCGGGGAGGGACGCCACACGAACCACCATGAGCGACGCCGCCCCCCCCGTCCAGAGCCTGCCCGAGTTCCTCAAGCTGCTCCGGGCCAGCGGGCTCGTCTCGGAAGACCGTCTGTCGCCGCTCGTCGAGCCGTGGCGCGCCGAGACGGGGCCGGTGCCGGAGGCCCTCGTCGCGGCCCTCGTCGACGCGGAGGCGCTCACGCCCTGGCAGATCGAGCAGCTCCGCCGCGGCAAAAGCAAGGGCTTCATGCTCGGCAAGTACCGGCTCCTGCGGCTGCTCGGGGCCGGCGGGATGAGCAGCGTCTACCTGGCCGAGAACCCCACGCTCCGCCAGAAGGTGGCCATCAAGGTGCTGCCGATCAAGCGGGTGGAGCAGAGTTCCTACCTCGCCCGGTTCGAGCGCGAGGCGCAGGTGGCCTACCGGCTCAGCCACCACAACATCGCCCGGGCGTTCGACCTCGAGACGGCCGGCGCCGTCCACTTCATCGTCATGGAATACATCGAGGGCACCGACCTTCACGCCAAGGTGAAGCAGGAGGGGGTGCTCGAGGTGCGGGACGCCGCCGACTTCATTCGCCAGGCCGCCGTGGGGCTGCACTACGCGCACGAGGAGGGGCTCGTGCACCGCGACATCAAGCCGGCCAACCTGATGCTCGACAAGCGCGGCACGGTGAAGATTCTCGACCTCGGGCTCGCGCTCGACGACGACGAGGAGGAGGCCTCCCTCACCCGGGAACACGACGAGAAGGTGCTCGGCACGGCCGACTACCTCGCCCCCGAGCAGGCCCGCGACAGCCACAAGGCCGACCGCCGCTCCGACGTCTACTCCCTGGGCTGCTCGCTCTACTACCTGCTCGTCGGCCGGGCGCCCTTCGCGAAGGGCTCGCTCGCGGAACGCATCCGCGCCCACATGAACGAGCCGGCGCCGAATCCGCTCGACGCCCGGCCAGACGTGCCGCCGGCCCTCGCGGAGCTCTACTTCCGGATGCTCGAAAAGCACCCCGAGGCCCGGCCCCAGACGGCCCTCGAGGTGGCCGACGCCCTGGAAACGTGGCTGGAGACGTCGGTGACGAAGCCGCGCGACAGGCAGGATCCCCCGCGCCGGCCGCCGCTACGCCGTACGCCCGCGGCGGGCTCCGACGCCCGGCGCATGCTGCCTCCGGGCACGGTGGCGCGCAGCGGTCCGGGCAGCAGTTCGGGCCGCGTCGTGCGGCCGGGTGGCAGCGGTGCGCTGGGCGGCCCGAGCCGGCCCGCTCCCCCGCCTCCGGCCCCCGCCACGGCACCGGCCGACAAGGATGCGATCGACCTCACGCAGCTCTCGTTCGGCCCCTCCTCGCCCGCCGCTCCCGGCGGGCCGACGTCGTCGGCCTCCGGCGGCCCGGCGAACGCGGCGTACGTGCCGCCGAAGAAGTCGGCCGCCGGGGCGACCTTCGGGACCTGGCTGCGGAGCCTCGCGGAAACCCAGGTGGGCGGGCTGCCGCTCGGGTTTTGGGTCGTGGTGGCCGGAGCCGCGCTCGCGGCGATCGGCCTCGGCCTCGGCGTGCTGCTCCGCGGCTGAAGCCGCGTCAGCGGCCCGGGGCGATGCGCCATGGCCCCTCGGCGAGCGCGTCGATGGCCACCCGCCGGGTGAGGTCGAAGTGGAGCGGCGTGAGCGTGACGTCCCCTGCCGCGAGCGCCGTGACGTCGGACTCCGTCGGCGAGGGGGGCGGTGGGGGCTCGTTGGTGGCCCAGTAGTAGGGACGGCCCCGCGGATCGATCCGTCGCTCGAAGGCCTCGCCGTAGCGGGCCGTGCTCATCGGCACCACGCGCAGCGAGGCCCCGCCGCGGAGGGCGCGGGTCGGGATGTTGACGTTGTACAGGCTGCCCGCGGGCGGGGACCGGGAGAGCAGTTCACCGATCACGTCGAGCGCGATGTGGGCCGCTCGGTCGAAGTCGGCGTGCTCGTCGTACTCCAGCGACACGGCGATGCTCGTGATGCCGAAGAAGGCCCCCTCGATGGCCGCCGCCACCGTCCCGGAATAGAGCACGTTGATGCCGGCGTTGAGCCCCGCGTTGATTCCGCTCACGACCACGTCGGGCCGCCGCGGGCAGAACTCGGAGATGCCGAGCTTCACGGCGTCGGCCGGGCTGCCGTCCACGGCCCAGCCGCGGCTGCGGCCGTCGGCGAAGACCTCCTTCGCCGTCAGCGGCGTCAGGAACGTGATCGCGTGCCCGACGCCGCTCTGCTCGGTGGCGGGAGCCACCACGCTCACGTCGCCGAGCCGCCTGAGGGC
>RGVT01000202.1 GCA_010027105.1 Planctomycetia bacterium | reverse complement strand
GGGCGCCGGCCGGCGCCCTCGTGATCGGCGTCGTCCACGACCTGCCCGCCTCGAAGGCCGGTGTGCCCCCGGGAAGCGTGATCGTGGCCTTCGACGACCGCCCCGTGAGGTCGCCCACCGAGCTCACCGAGATCGTGACCCGCGGCCCGGTGGGACGTCCGGTGACGCTGCGCTACGTCCTGCCGGGGGGCGAAGCGCGGCGGGCCGAGGTGTCGCTGCAGTCGCTCGAGGTGCCGCTCGAGCGGGCCCTCGTGGGGCCGGAACCCTGACGCGCGGGCTCAGGCCGCGGGGCGTTCGTCGGTGCGCGCGGCCCCCGCTGCGAGCCCGACGCGGTCGAGCTCCTCGTCGAGCGGCACGCCCGGCGGGCCGACGAGCCGGGCGGCCCGCCGGGCCACCCGCGACGGCTCCCTGCGCACGATCCGAGCGCCCGGCCGACGTGCATCCGACGTCGCCCACGCCTCGGCCTCGTCGGAGAGGTGCGTGAGCAGCCGCTCGATGCCGGCCCGATGCGCCTCGAGACGATCGCGATCGAGGTCCGGCGGCACGGCGATCGCGCGGCTCACGATCCCGCGGGCCCGCGTGAACGGCCGCGGCAGCGCGAAGCGATCCCACGTCGAGAACCGCCACGGGCGGTCGTAGCCGAGCCCCAGCGCCACCAGCGGGATCCCGAGCGTGCTCGCCAGGAACACGCAGCCCGGAGCCAGGCGGCGGCGGGGCCCGCGCGGGCCGTCGGGCGTGATCGTGAGGTTGCCCTCCGCCGCCCGAGCGGCCAGCTCGCGCAGCACCACCGACCCGCCGTTGAACGTGCTGCCGCGCACCACGCCGAAGCCCATCATCCGCGCCACGCGGTCGAGGATGTCGGCGTCGCCGTGCCGCGAGAGCAGCATCGAGATGTTCGAGTGGCCGCGCAGGTAGAGCGGCAGGAGGATGTTTTCGTGCCAGAAGACGTAGATCTTCGCCCCACGGTAGTCGGAATGCACCGGATCGACGAGCGGATCACCGAACGCCACGCGGTAGTCGAGCGTGCCCATCCACCGGCGCACCACGGCCGTCGCGGCGAGGGCCGCGGCGCCGATGGCGAGTGGTGATCCGAGTTTCACGCCTGCCTCCCTGCGTTCGTCCTGGTCCGTTCCGCCGCCGGCGTCAGCCGTCGCGCCACGCTCCCTCGAAGACCTCCTCGGCCGGCCCCGTCAGGAACACGTGGCCGTCGGCCGCCCACTCGAGCTCGAGCTCGCCCCCCGGCACCTCGGCCACGATCCGTCGCCCCGTCCGCCCGGTGAGCACGCCCGCCACGCACACCGCCGCCGCGCCGGTGCCGCAGGCCTGCGTGATCCCGCTGCCCCGTTCCCACGTCCGCATGACGACGCGATTGGGCGACCGCACCTGCACGAAGTGCACGTTGACCCGCTGCGGAAACGACGGATGCCGCTCGACCCTCGGGCCGACCGTTTCCAGCGGCACGGCCGCCACGTCGCGGCAGTAGTAGGCGACGTGCGGGTTGCCCATCGACACGCATGTCATGCGCGGATCGAGCCCCGTCGCATTCCACCAGGGCTCCTCGGAGCCGATCGCCGGGCTCAGCGCGTCGACGACCCGCCCGTTCCCGGCGCCCGCCACCGGGATCCGCACCGCGTCGAGGATCGGCTCCCCCATGTCGACCCTCACCTGCGAGAGCCGCGGCCCCGCCCGGCGCACGTCGACGGTGAGCACGCCGCGGCCGGTCTCGATCGTCACGGACCCCGCCGGCGCGTGGCCGTGGGCCACCACGAGGTGGGCCACGCAGCGGACGCCGTTGCCGCACATTTCCGCCTCGCTGCCGTCGGCGTTGAACATCCGCATCCGGGCCGCGGCCCTCGTCGACGGGAGCACGAGGATCAGGCCGTCACCCCCGACGCCGCGATGGCGGTCGGCGATCCGCGGCGCGAGCTTCGCCGGGTCGGCCGGGGCCCGTTCCCGGAAGCAGTCGACGTAGACGTAGTCGTTTCCCGCCCCGTGCATCTTCACGAAGCGGGTCGAGGTGGGTTCGGTCATCGGTGGATTCCTCCGTCCACTGTAGCGGGCGAGCCCGCCTGCCGGACACCCTGATTCACCGGCGCGTCTCCCGCGCCTCGCGCCGGGCGGCCGCCGCGGCGCGGAGGCCGTCGGGGCCGCGCCGCTGCGCCTGGAGCTGCTGCAGCGCCGCCGACAGCGTGGGAAACGCCTCCGTGGAGACGTCGGGCTGGGCGAGCGTGCCGTCGACGTGCACGAGCATGAACTGGCCGCTGGCCCCGCCGAGCACCCGCTTCATCACCGGCAGCTGCGTCTCGGAATCGCCCATGATCGAGCGGAACGTCATCCGCACGTGCCCCTCCATGTCGACCTCCCCGTTGCCGACGAGGCTGATCGCGTCGCCGGAGAGCTCGATGTTGTCGAGGTAGGCATGGGGTCCCTCGATGCGGAAGTCGACGATACTGGAACTGAAGGCCCTGCGGTCGGGCGCCTTGACGCGGAGCACCTTGAGCAGGGCCACGATCACGGGCAGCTCGTAGATGTCGGCGTCGCGCAGCCGCAGCTGCCCACGGCCCGCGAGCGAGTGGGCGCCGGCCCGTGAGCCGCTGAGTTCGATCGCGCCGAACACCCTGCCGCGGTAGCGGTCCGCGGCGACTCCCCCCGGGAGCGAGGCGAGGACGTCGGCGGCCAGCCGCTCGAGGGCGGCGTCGCCGAGCGACGCGGCCACCGCGAACGTGCCCGCCTCCCCGGCGGCCACGCTGCCGTCCACGTGGACGGTGCCCCCGGCGACGCGGGCCGTGAGCCGGCGGGCCCGGCCGTCGGCCGCGCCGGCCGGCATTCCGAACCGCACGCCCCCCTCGTCCATCGCCAGCGGGCCCTGGATGCCGGTCACCTGCACGCCCCGGCAGATCGCGCTGTCGAGCGCGATCTCCCCCTCCGACCGCCACGTGCGGCCGTCGGTCTGCCCCTTGAGGCGGACCCCGCCGTGCACGTGCTCGAGCGGCACGCCGACGTCGAACGCCGCCTGCTCCAGGTCGAGTGCCACGTCCCAGGCGGCGGCAGGCGGCGACGCCCGGCCCGCCCCCTGCCGCTCGGGGCCCTCCGGCGGGACCGCCGTGAAGATGTCGAGGCTGCCGGTGAGCGAGAGCAGCCCGCGCGGTCGGACGGCGGCGATCGCCCGCTGCAGGCCGGCCGGCAGCGCCCGGAGCACCTCGTGGTCGGCCCGGAAGCGGTCGGCCGAGAGCCTCTCGAACGACACGTGCCAGGTGCCGTCGCGGCCGAACCGGCAGACGCCGTCGGTGGCCACCGTGGTGCGGGCATGCACGCCGCGCACCCCCTCGAACCGCAGCAGTCCGTCGCGCCACGTCAACCGGCCCCGCAGCCGCTCGAGCCGGTAGGGAAACCAGGCCGGCTCGATCGACACCGTGTCTCCCTGCGGCGCGGCCTCGACCGCCACGTCGGTGCTGCGGGCCTTCACCCGGTGGCGGACGGTGGCGGTGAAGTCGGCGCTGCCCCGCGGGGAGACGTCGTCCCAGATCCGGGCCATCGTCCGCGGCAGCGCGTCGCGGAGCTCGCGGTCGAGCACGACGCCGGTGCCGGCGAGGTGCAGCGTGAGCTCGCCGTCGTCGTCACCGGCCGGCACCAGCGACCCCGAGCAGCGGACCACGCCGGTGTCGTTTGAGCCGACGACGTCCTTGATCGTCCAGTGGCCGCGGTCCATCAGGACCGATCCCGAGACGTTCGCGAGCGGATAGGGAAACCCGGCGTACGACATGCCGCAGTCGAGCAGACGGATGCCGAGCGTGTTGGCGAAGCCGGCGGCGAACTGCGGCCCGCGGTCGTGGCGGAAGGCGAAGTCGAACGTGCCCTGCGCATGGAGCGATTTCACGATTCCCGCGCTGCGCGGCGGCAGGGCCGCGAGCAGGGCGTCGTCGATCCGCATCCCGTCGCCGCGCACCTCGAGGAAGCCGGGCAGGCCCTCGGCCCCCGTGCGAAACGTCCCCTGCACCTGCACGGGGTGCCCGGCGGCCTGGCCCGTGAGGTGGATCGACAGCTGCCCCCCGTCGAGCACGACGGTGCCCACCGTGCGGTCGAGCCGGTAGGGGAACCGGTAGTAGGTGAGCGACGCGTTGCGGCAGCGGACGGAGCAGGAGGGGTCGAGGCGGCCGTCACGCCGGCGCAGCGTCGCCACGACGTCCACCTCGCCGGCCGGCAGGAGCTTGCGCCAGTGTCCGGCGAACGGCTCGGGCAGATGGTCCTCCCACTGGCGACCCACGGTGAGCCGCTCGGCCTCGAGCGTGGCGTCGAAGTCGGCGGCGTCGGACCAGCCGGCCAGCCGGCCACCGCCCCGGATGAGCGTGGAGCCGGAGTGGGCCTCCATCCGCTCCACCACCACCCCGCCCCGGTCGGCGCGGAACGCGGCCGAGAGGTCGGAGAGGGCGAACGGGAGCGAGCGGTGCTCGAACCGGCCCGACTCGAGGCTGCCGGCCGCGGTGAACGCGATGCCGGCGGGCTCGTGCACCGAGCCGGCGGCCTGCCACTGCACGTGGCCGCGACCCCGCAGGCCCGCGAGCCAGTCGTGCCCCGCCGTCGCCGCGAGCCGCTCATCCACGACGGCGAGCGCCGCGAGCAGCCGCTGCGAGACGTCGATCGCCTCGACCTGCCCCTGGATCTCGAACCGGCCGCTCGCGGGGCCGAACCTCCCCTGGAACCCGAGCCGCTCGAACCGGTCGCCGGAGCCGCTGCCGCGCACGAGCGCCTCGCCGGCGACCTTCGGGTCGGGCTGCACGTCGACGCTCACCTGCCGCAGCGTCGAGCGGAAGTGCCGCGCCGGGTCGTCGATCAGAACCGTCGCATCCTCGACCGACACCGGCACGAGGTCGGCGGCAGTCCCGGCGCCCACCAGTTTCTGGAGGTTCCACGCCCCGTCCGCCTGGTGCACCGCGTGCACGACGGGCCTGCGCAGCCGCACGGCGGTGATCCGCGGAGGGCCGGCGGCGAGTTCGGCGAGGCTCGTGCTGCACGACAGCCGCACCTCGTCGATCCG
>RGVT01000201.1 GCA_010027105.1 Planctomycetia bacterium | reverse complement strand
TGGCGCTCTAACCAACTGAGCTACACCCCCGTGTGGCCGCCACCTGGATGGGAGAGCCGCCGGGACGAAAGCCTCGCGGGGAAGAGTATACCGCCGGCTCCCCGCGCCGGAAGGGCGGCCGCACGGCCCGGGCCGCAGGCGCCGGCCTGCATCCGGCAGCGTGCCTCACATGATGCCGCGCGACGGGTCGAAGCCTTTTTTTCTCGCCAGCTCCGCGTCCTGCTGCGCCTGCTCCGCGAGCCCCGCCTCCACGCAGGCCAGCGCGCGGTGGTGGAGCATCACGGCCAGGCCGTGGTCGAGCGTCCTCAGGCGGCGCGACAGCTCGTCGCGGTCGATGCGGCCGGTGAGGAGCGCGAGCTGCCTGCGACGCTGCTGCATCCCGTCGATCGCGAGGTTCAGCTGGTCGATCGCCTCCTGCGTGCGGCCCGCCAGGTGCAGGAGATATCCGCGGGTGTCGAGCAGTTCGGGCGACCCTTCGCCCGCCGCGTCGATCGCCCGGTCGATGTCGGCCAGCGCCTCCGGCACCTCCCGCCCCACCAGCGCCCGCACGTAGGCCCGCAGGTTGAGCGCCTCGGGGTCGCCCGGGGCCGCGAGCGACACCACGCGGGCGGCGTCCGCGAGCGCCGCGTCGGCGTCGCCGAGCACCACGTGCACCAGAGCCCGCACCCGCGCCGGCTGCGGCGACAGCGGGGCCTCGGCGGCGGCGGCGGCCGCATCCTCGAGCGCTCCCGGCGCGTCTCGGTCTTCCAGCCGCAGCAGCGCCCTGAGGCAGAGCAGGTCGGCGTCGGCCCCGTGCCACTCGAGCGCGCGGCCGAGTTCCACGACGGCCCCCCCGATGTCGTCGCGGGCCTCGCGGGCCGCGGCCCGTTCGAGCGACCAGCTCACCACGGCCTGCCTGACGAGCGGCAGCGCCTCCGGCAGCACGATCGCCGCGACGACCGCCACCGCCGCGCCGCCGATCAGCCAGCGTTTGCCGCGGCGGCCGGGAGCCCGGCCTGCCACCGGCCCCGGCCCGCCCGCGGCGTCACCGGCCGGCTGCAGATCGAAGTCGGGGGGGATCGGAAAACCGAGGCGGTCGTACCGCATGGCACACCATCGCCCTTCGCGGGGCACGTCGGCCGGCCGGAATTTCCGACCGACGCATCATGGTAGCCAGAGCCCGCCGGGCCGGACAATTTGACGCTCCCCGGCGGCTGACGTATGGTCTGGCGAATCAGGTGGAGGCCGCAGCATGCCGCTCTTCGAGATCGAGACCGAAGCCCACATCATCATCTCGTGGGCGGCCGACGAGCAGGGCGCGGAGGCGGTCGTCGGCGAGGCCTATCCCGGGGAGCGGGTCGTGAGGATGACCCGCCGGCCGCGCGACACCTGGGTCATCTCCAAGTCGGCCCTGGGGCTCACCACGTCGCGAGCCGATCCCTGCCACACGGCCCGCGAGTGCCTCGCGAAGGCGTCGGGCGACAAGCTGCACGCCATCCGGCTCTACATGCACGAGACCGGCGACGACCTCGACCGCGCCCGCAAGGTGATCGAGTCGAACATGGTCATGGGCTGGTGACCGCCGCGGAGAGCACGAAACCCGCCACCTGCGAGGGCGTGCCCAGGCCGCCGTTGTCGGCCACCGCGAGCAACGCCCGGCGCCGGCCATCGAGGCGGGGCCCCATCGCCATCCCCTCGATGTTGAGGCCGAGGGCCCCCGACCAGAGGAGCCTCTTGGCGACGATCGCACCGTGGCGGTCGGCCAGGCCGCGGTCGATCTGCGACACGTCCGGCGCGCCGGCGACGTCGACCAGGTAGACGCGGTTTTCGAACGGAGGCAGCCCCGGTCCGCCACTGCGTTCGACCACGAGGAGCCGGCCCTCCCCGAGGGGCACGACAGCCACGACCCCCGACAGCACCGGCCCGGCCGCGACGGGAATGAACTCGTGCGGCGGATCGGCCCGATATGCCACCTGCCGCGTTGGCTCTCCCGGGGCGAGCGCCAGCCGCGTCAGCCGCACCACGGTGCCGAGGTTCGCCGCGGGAGGCGGGCCGTCGACTTCGAGGGCCTCCTCGTTGGCCGTCCACAGATGCCGGCCATCGGGATCGAGGGCGAGCGCCTCCGGACCGCGATTCGCCCGCCGCGTGCGGAACACGGCCGGCAGCTGCACCTGGCCCGCGGCGCCGCCGTCGGTGAGCCGGAACGCCCGGATCGCGGGCGTGTCCTCCTCGCAGAGATAGACGCCCGCCGCATCTGCCGGCGACGGGGCGACGTCCTCGAAGTCGTGGTGCTCGGCGAGCGTGACGACCTCGAGATCGCGGGCCGACTGCGGCATGCCGTCGGCGGCGACGGCGAGCCGCAGCCGCAGCACGTGACGGCTGTTGTCGAGGATGGCGACGTAGCGGTCGTCACCCAGCCAGGCGAGGCCACTCAAGCCTGCGACAGGCACGCGCACGCCGCCGGACGTCGCGGCTTCGCCGGGCAGTGCGCGGGCGCCGCGATACTCGACGTGGAGGCCGGGCTGTGGCACCCGAGCGGCGTCGGCGGCGAGCCCCGGTTGGCACGCGACCAGGGCCGCGGCCAAGGCGTGAACGAGGGCTGAGGAAAGCCGGCGGGCGGACATCCCCCGGATCGTAGCAGCCCGCACTGGAGGCGGGGGGAGACGTGGCGGGCTGAAGCCGATCGCGTGACAGGCTGAAGCCGATGGGGCGACAGGCTAAAGCCTGTCCTACGGGGCGGCTTCGAAGGATGCGGGGCGGACGGCCGGCGGGGCGGGAGCGGAGTCGACGAGAATCGCCTGGGCCGGCCGATAACTCGACGTGCCGCCGGGACGGTACCCAGGATCGGGTCGCCGCGGAGGCGCACCCAACGGCGCGGCCGGCAGCGGAGGCGCTCCCGGCAGCGGAGGCGCTCCCGGCAGCGGAGGCGCTCCCGGCAGCGGAGGCGCGCCGGGCAGCGGAGGCGCGGCAACGGGCGGCGACACCCCCGCCGGCGGCAGAGTCGGCGCGGCCGCAGACGGAGTCGCCGCCGTGGGCCATGCCTGATCCGCACTCGGCGGCGCAGGCGCAGCCGCGCCGGCGGCGAACGAACCGAACCGGCTGCTCGGCATGCTCGCATACCGCGATGCGGCCGGGGTCGGGTCGGCCGGCAGCGTCCCCGCCGCAGCCGGGTTGATCGCCTGTGACGCGGCAAGTCCGAGGGAATCCGGGGCACGGCCCGCCGCCGGCTCGTAGCCGGCCGTCGCCGGAAACGATCCGGTCGGCGCCGGCGGGGCGGACGGTGCGACCGAAGACGCAATCGACGGTCCGGAGGCCGTCGCGGACGAATTTCCGGAGAGGCTGGCGTATGGCCCAACCTGGGGAGCGACCGAGGGCGCGGCCGGCACCGCGGGCGGCGTCACCACGTTCGGCGTCTGATTCGTCGCGACCGCGGCGGACGGAGTCGGCTGGCTGCCGTAGGTCACCATCGCCGGATCGGCGGCCGCAGCCTGCGCAGCCGGTGCCACGGTCGGCGACGCCGCGGCGTCGGCGACCGCGTAGCCGTTGGGCGTGCTGGTCGTCGGATAGGGAGTGGCCGCTTGCGAAGGCTTCTTGATCGGGCCCTCGAACGGAGGAGCCGCGGAGAGTTTTTCCGCATCCTTCGCCTTGTCACCACCGAACGACCACCACGAAGGCGCCGCCATCGCGGAGGTGCCGCTGCGGCATCCGCTGGCCACGCATGCCATCAAAGCCGCCACGCAGGGGGCGATCCACCGCCGAGGGGTGCGGGGCGATTCGGGAGTGAATCTCGCAGGCAATCGCATGACGAACGTCTCCAGACGGTGCGAATCGGCCGCGGACCGACCGCCCGGCGGCCCCGCGTTCGCCGGGGGAAATAGGCGGCCGCGCGGCGTGCCGTCAACGCCAGCGGCCGCCGGAACGACCGGGCGACGGCAGGCCGGACGCAGGCCGGCAAGCCGGGAAATCTGGGCAGGCGGCCGCCGGGCCGGCCCGTCGCCACACCGTTCGGAAACCGCCGCCTATTTTCCGGCGACGGCGAACCGCTTGGCGACCGCGTCCCAGTCGACCACGTTGTAGAAGGCGTTCACGTAATCGGCCCGCCGGTTCTGGTAGAGCAGGTAGTAGGCATGCTCCCAGACGTCGATGCCGAGGATCGGCTTGTTGCCGTGCATGATCGGGCTGTCCTGGTTGGCGGTGCTCTCCACGAGCAGCTTGCCCTTGGGGTCGACCGACAGCCACGCCCAGCCGCTGCCGAACCGCTTGATGGCTGCATCGGTGAACAGTTCCTTGAACGTGTCGAAGCCGCCGAAGACGCTGCGGATCGCCTCGGCCAGGTGGCCGGCCGGCTCGCCGCCCTTCCCCTTGCCGATCGTCTCCCAGAACATCGTGTGGTTGGCATGGCCGCCGCCGTTGTTCCGCACCGCGGTGCGGATCGCCTCGGGCACCTTCTCCAGGTCGGCGATCAACTTCTCGACGGGCAGGTCGCCGAGCGGGTTCCCCTCGAGCGCCTTGTTGACGTTCGTCACGTAGGCCGCGTGGTGCTTGTCGTGGTGGATCTCCATCGTGCGGGCGTCGATGTAGGGCTCGAGCGCGTCGAAGGCGTAGGGGAGCGGGGGCAGCGTGTAGGCCATGTCGGACGTCTCCTGTGTCGTCGTGAACCGCGGGAGAAACTGGATGGGGTCGATTCGCCCCGAGCCGGGGGCCAAAGCGTATCGCACCCGCCCACATGCGGCAAATGACCGCCGCCCGGCGGCTGATCGGCAACCGGCGGTCGTGAGGATTGTAGGGGGCCCCGGCGGGCCGGTGACCGTGCCGACGGTGACGCGCGTGCGCGTTGGACAGCCCGCCCGCCGCGGCGTGAATCCGCCGGCCGCCCCCGGTCGACGAGACACTCCAGGGGACGGGTGACGCGGGCAGGATGCCGACGCGTCGCCGGCCCCGGAATCGCAACGGATCGGGGACGGATCCAGGGACGGATCCGGAAGTGCCATGGCTCCAGGGAGCCCGCGGCGCGAGCAGCGCCGCCGCCTGCTCATCTCGTGGAATCGCGGCCCGGCCGTCGCCGCCGGCGCCGGCGGC
>RGVT01000021.1 GCA_010027105.1 Planctomycetia bacterium | reverse complement strand
GGCCGGGTCGTCGGCCGCGATCTGCGCCGCGCCGTAGTCGAACCAGATCCGGCCGGCGAGCATCACGCGGGGCGCCGCGCGACGCCGGCCGATGCGGCCGCCGCCGGCCGCGGAGTCGACCTCTTCCGCGTCGACCGCGGGCGTGTCGTCGAGCACGAGCTTGGGCCGCGGCGGGCCCGACTCGATCCTCCAGCCCGTCCACGCGGGGAGCACGATCCGCGGCACCTCGGCGAGCGCCGCCAGCCGCTCGATGAGCCCGTCGGCCTGGCTCGCGGCGAGCTCGATCGGGCCGCGGCGCTCGAACTGCTCGAGCCAGCGGACGGCGCCCCCCCACGCGTCGCCCTCGGGTGCCAGCCGCGCGATCCGGTCGGCGAACACCACCAGCCCCGACCGGAGGATCGCCCTCGGCTCCCCGAGGTCCTTGCGCTGGCTGCCGCGCACGAGCATGCCGCGGAGCGTCGCCCGGGAGGGACGGCGGGCCGGGGGGGGATCCTGCGCGAGGTCGGCCAGCGTCTCGGCGGACGTGCCCGGCGGATCGTCCGGCTCGAGCACCAGCGCGAACTCCCACGGCCGCCCGCCGTCCCACGTGAGCGGAATCACCGTGTCGGGGGCCCGCCGCGGCTCGGGCTGCACCACCAGCCGGCCGGCCTCGCAGAGCAGCGCGAGGTGCGTGGCGGCCGCCTGCGGGCTGACCGCGATCCTGGCGATCGTGCGGCTCTCGAGCGGCTCGGCCACGCCCGCCTCGTCGAGCGCCGCGGTCCCCACGAGCTGCGCGAGGATCTCCCGCTCGGCCGGATCGAGCCCGGCCAGTTCCACGTCGCCCTGTGGCCCGATCATGATCGGGTGCGGCCGCCCCGTGGCGTTCCCCGCGACGTCGAGCTGCATCCGGCAGGGCACGAGCACCGCCGAGCGGGCCTCGAGCGAGGCGGTGATGTCGAGCAGGAAGATGACGGCGCCGGTCGTCCGGCGGCCGTCCACCAGGTCGAGCATCCCCGCCCGCACGGCGGGCTCGACGAGCCGGCGCCGCTCCTCGAGGTCCGCGGCCCACGCCGGCTGCCGTTCCCCGCCGCGCCGCGCGACGGCCGTGGCCGCGGCCGAGTTCACGCGGAGCGCCGGCCGCGACGTCGGCCGGCCCGCAGGGCGCGCAGCGTCGCGGCCGCCATCGGCCTCCTCCACGTCGTCGTCCTCCGCCACGACGTCGAGCGTCACGGGCGTGTGGTCGTTGATCCCCGAGAGCAGGCCGCGCCGGTCCACCTCCAGCAGCGTGGCGGCGAGCGCCGCACAGGGTTTGCCCGCCCGTCCGGGCGGGCTCGTGCTCCGGCTTTCGAGCGTCATGCCTCCGCGCCTCCCGGCGGAGAGCTCGAGCGCCACCTCGTGCGTCGCGCCGCTGGTGTCGGTGACGGTCGCCTGCACCCGCCCCACCCGCGGGCACGAGACCCGCACTGCCGCCGCGGCCCGCGCGTCCGCCACGGCGCGCTTGTCGAACAGATGGAACAGCCGCTTCTCGAGACTCGTCATACGGTGCGAAACCCTCCGGTGACTCGCTGCGCACCGGGGCTCGACGCCGGAAGGGGCCCGGGGCCGGGAGGGCCGCGGCGCGCAACACGCTAGCGTACCCCGCGGGGCGGGGCGTTGGCGAGGGTCGACCTGCTACGCCCCCTTCACGGCGGCGACGAGCTCGAGGACGTTGTCGACCGGGGTCTGCGGCAGGACGCCGTGCCCCAGGTTGAACACGTGGCCGGGGCGGCCCGCGGCCTGATCGAGGATCTCGAGCGCCCGGCGCCGCACCGTCGCACGGTCGGCGAGAAGCACCGCCGGATCGAGGTTCCCCTGGATGGCGCGGTCGTGGCCGATCGCCCGCCAGGCGTCGTCGAGGTCGATCCGCCAGTCGACGCCGATGACCGTGCCTCCCGCCTCCCGCAGGAGCGGCAGGAGCGCGGGGTTGCCCGTCGCGAAGTGGATCACGGGCCCGCGCCGCTCCCCCTCGGCGAGCGCGGTGCGGGTGTGCGGAAGCACGTAGCGGCGATAGTCGGCCGGCCCGAGGCAGCCCACCCAGCTGTCGAAGAGCTGCACGATCTGGGCCCCGGCGTCGAACTGGGCCACGAGGTAGCGGCTCACCGCCCGCGCGAGCCGCCCCATCAGGTCGTGCCAGGCCGGCTCGTCGCGATACATCAGCGACTTCGTGTGCAGCCAGGCCTTGCTGCCCCCGCCCTCCACGCAGTAGCTCGCGAGCGTGAAGGGGGCGCCCGCGAAGCCGATCACGGGGATCGAGTCGTCGAGCCCCGCCCGGGTGGCCCGCACCACGTCCATCACGAAGCCGAGCGGGTCGAGGTCGTCGAGTTCCCGGAGGCGGGCCACGTCGGCCGCCGACCGGATCGGGTTGTGGATCACGGGCCCCTCCCCGGCGGTGAACTCGAGGTCCATCCCCATCGGCTCGAGGATCGGGAGGAGATCGCTGAAGATGATCGCCGCGTCGACGCCGAGCCGCTCGACCGTGGCGATCATCACCTCGGCGGCCAGGCGCGGGTTCTTGCAGAGCTCGAGGAACCCCACCTTCTCGCGCACGGCGCGGTATTCGGGCAGGTAGCGGCCCGCCTGCCGCATGAGCCAGATCGGCGTGCGTTCCACGGGCTCGCGGCGGCAGGCCCGCATCATGAGCGACTGCCGCCGCCGCTCCGCCGCCGTCGTCGCGGGTTCGGTCACGAGGCTGGCACGGGCTGCGGACATCGGCGAGAGTATACCTGCGGTGGCACGGCGGCACGGCTCCGCGGCGGCCGGATCGGAACTACACTGCATGGTGGACCACGCGACTGCGGCCGCGCTCCCCTGGTACCGATCCCGATCCGGCCCCGATCCTGATTCGGATGACCACGTTCATCTCCGGCATCTCCGTCGTCTGCTTCGCGGCGAGCTACCTCGTGGCGCTCGTGTGCGAGGCGTCGCGGCCGCTCTTCCGCTCGGGGCTGCGGGGCGCGGTGCTCGTGGGCTTCGCGGCCGCGGGATTCCTCGCCCACACCCTGTTCCTCGGGTGGCGGGCCGCCACCGAGCCGGCGGTGCCGCTCTCGAGCGCGTTCGACTGGTATCTCCTCGCGGCCTGGCTGCTCGCGGGCGGCTACCTGTGGCTGCTCGCGGCCAATCCGCGCACGCAGGTCGGCCTGTTCGTGCTGCCGGTGGTGCTCGGCCTCGTGGGCGCGGCCGAGCTCTCCAGCCGCGCGCCGTTTCCCCAGAGCCCGGCCACGCAGGTCTGGGGGGCGATCCACGGGTCGTTCAACCTCGCCGCGAGCGTGGCCGTGGCCGGCGGCGCGGTGGCGGGGCTGATGTGGCTCATCCAGGCGATGCGGCTGGCCCGCAAGCGCTCCCCCGCGCAGGGGCTGCGGCTGCCGAGCCTCGAACGGCTGGCGGACGTCTCCGGGCGGGCCGCCTCGATCGCCGCCTGGACCGGCGCCGCGGGCTTCGTCTCGGGCCTCGTCCTCAACGCCGTCAACCGGCGGAGCGGCCTCCTCGAAACGGTCCCCTGGAACGACCCCGTGGTGCTGCGCATGGCGCTCGTGGTGGCGTGGCTGGTGGTGGCTGCCGCCATCGGGCGGGCGCTCGCCCGGCGGCCCCAGGCGGCGCGGGTGGGGGCGTGGCTCTCGCTCGTGAGCCTCGGCCTGCTCGCCGCCTCGATGCTCTGGGGCATCCTCGGCACCACCCGGCACGGCGTGCCCCCGACCCACGCGGCCACCGCCCGGGAGGCCGCACCATGACGCTCGCCTTCGTGGGCGGCACGCACCGCACCGTCCCGCTGGCCCTCCGCGAGCGGCTGGCGTTCTCCGCCGAGCAGGCGGCCGAGGCGCTCGCCCGGTTTCGCGACCGGTTTCCCGGCCGGGAATTGGTGCTGTTGTCGACCTGCAACCGCGTCGAGCTCTACGCGGCCGGGGAGCGGGAGACCGTGCCGCCCCCCGCGGAGCAGCTCGTCTCGTTTCTGGCCGAGTGCCGGGGAATCGAGGCCGCACTGCTCGCCCCGTTGCTCGCCCGCGAGAGCGACGAGGCGGTCGTGCGGCATCTCTTCAGCGTGGCCTCGGGGCTCGACAGCATGGTGCTCGGCGAGCCGCAGATTCTCGCCCAGGTGAAGCAGGCCTGGGCGCTGGCGCAGCGTTCCGACACCTCCGGCCCGCTCACCGGCGGCCTGTTCCAGGCGGCGCTGCGCACGGCGAAGCGCGTGGCGAGCGAGACGGCGCTCGGCCGCGAGCGGCTCTCGATCCCGAGCGTCGCCGTCGCCGACTTCGCCCGCGGCGTCTTCGAGCGGTTCGACGACAAACGGGTGCTGCTCGTGGGCGCCGGCAAGATGGCCCACGAGACGCTCCGCTACCTGCGCGAGGCCGGGGCCCGCGACGTGGTCGTGGTCAACCGCACGGCCGAGCGGGCCGACCGGCTCGCGGCCCGGCTCGACGCCCGGCCGGGACGGTTCGCCGATCTCATCGCCGAGCTCGCCGCGGCCGACCTCGTCGTGAGCACGACCGGCGCGAGCGAGCCCGTCGTCACGGCCGAGCTGTTCGCCCGGGCCGAGGCGGGCCGGGCGGGGCGGCCGCTGGTCGTCCTCGATCTGGCGGTGCCGCGCGACTTCGATCCCGCGATCGGCACGCGGCCGGGCGTGTGGCTCTATTCGATCGACGATCTGGGCGCGGCCTGCGAGGCCAACCGGAAGAGCCGGCAGCGGGAGATGCCCGCGGCTCTCGCGATCGTCGAGGAGGAGGCCCGCCGCTTCATGGGCGACCTCCACCACCGCTCCACGGCGCCGGTGATCGAACGGCTGCGGGCCGGCTGGTCGGAGACGGGCGACGCGGAGCTCGAGCGGCTCTTCCGCCACCTTCCCTCGCTCGACGAGGCGGCCCGGGCCGAGATCCGCCAGGCGTTCGAGCGGTATGCCGCGAAGATGCTGCACCCGCCGCTGGAATCGCTCCGCAACGAGAGCCGTGCGGGGCCGCCCCACGGCCTCCTCGACGCCCTCAAGCGGCTCTTCGACCTCAAGGAGTAGCCGCGCAATACGACAGCGCGAGCAGGGCGTAGGCGGTGACGAGGTTCGGATCGCCCTCCATCCAACGCTTGTTGCCGTTGACCCACGAGCCGTCGGGCTGCTGCCGGGCGAGGATCACGTCGGAGAGTTCGCCGCGCCAATCGTGCTCCGTGCCGGCCTCGTCCGCAAAGCGGTCGTCGTCGAGGGCCTCGAGCGCCTTGGCGGCGGTGTGGAAGTAGTAATAGAGTCCGGCGTCGGCGAGGCCGGGGTTTTCGGCGAACGTGTAGTGCTTCCGCAGCCAGGCCGTGGCGGCCTTCACGCGCGGGTCGGTCTTCGAGACGCCTGCGAAGATCATGCTCTTGAGCCCCGCGTAGGTCATCGAGCCGTAGCTCCGGAGGCCGCCGTTGGGGAGCGTGCCCGCCTGGCTCTCGCCGCCGTTGGCCGGCGTGTAGTAGAAGCCGCCGTCGGGATTCTTGGCGGGATGCGGCAGCGTGTTGTGCGGCCCTTCGAGGTTTTGCGTGCGCGAGACGAAGGCCAGCGCCCGCTGGATCGCCGGATCGTTCTGGCTCGTGCCCACGCTCCGCAGGGCCTCGATCATGAACGCCGTGTTCGAGAGATCGGGGCGCCCCTTGCTGCCGTAGCCCGCGCCGCCGTAGGCGGGGTCGTCGCTGTTCTTCCCCTCGGCGTCGTCCCACTGCAGCCCCTTCACGAAGGCCTCGGCCTCCTGCAGTTCCTTCGCGTAACGGCCGCCGTAGTTGCAGGCGGCCAGCGCCATGATCGCGATCGCGGTCTCGTAGTTGGCCACCTTCGAGTCGGGCGTGTGGATCCCGCCGTCGGCGTTCCTGAACTTGAGGAGATACTCGAGCCCTTTCTTCACGGCCGGGTCGTCGGCCGGCGTGCCGCTCTGAACGAGCGCGGTCACGGCGAGCGCCGTCACCGCGGGCCCCACCTGCGACGAGAAACTGCCGTCGGCGGCCTGCCCCTGCTCGATCAGGTATTTCGACCCGCGTTCGATCGCCGCCTTGATGGCGGCGGGGTCGGCGGCGGGGGCGGCCGGCGCCAGGCAGACGAGGGCGCACGCGACGCAGATGGCGACAATCGAACGCAGCACGATGGTCATGGGGCACCTCCGGCGGGAAGTATAGGGGCCGGCGTGGACGATGTGCGAGGGAGCGAATCCCACCGTCACGGCAACGAGGACGCTTCGCCCCCGGCCCGGGTCGCGAGTTCACCGAGGATCCGCACGTCGGTGGACTCCGACACGAACTGCACCGCACCATCCGCCATGGCGATGTGCGCCCCGCCGGGATGGAACGCGTAGATGAGCCAGCCCGACTCGTTCGATCCGTTGACCCTGAACAGTGTGGTCGGAATGGCACCAGCGAGAGTGCTCCCGGTGCTGGCCGGACACCATGCGTCTTTCTTTTCGCCGAACCCATGAGGGTTGTCGTTTGTCGCCCACGAGCCTCCTTGTGCCCGAGCGCACGAGGCATTGCCCGAATTGTTGTCGGCGTTGGCGGGCGTCCGGGCCCCGGCGCGCCACACGTCCTCGCGGCCCGCACATTCCGCGAGCAGGATCGTTTTCGAAGTGCCATCGGTGATCTTCGCCAGCGTGCTGCGAGGCCGGGAGACCGATCCGGAAACCAGAGAACTCGTGCAGCCGCTCCACTGCTCCGTCGGCCCGGGCCCGGGCGTCACCGTACCGGTGGAGGCCGTCAAATTCGCCAGATTGTTGAAATTGGTCCCGGTTCCCGCGACGAGAAAATAGTCGCTGCAGGCGCCCGTCTTTCGCGGTTTATTCGCGGCAGACTCGATCTTGTCCTGAATGCGGTTGCCGGGATACGCGGAAGGACACTGCATCACCGGAAACTGCGTCCGCACCAGCGAACGATTGCCCGTCACCGGGCTGTCGAGCACCCCAGCCACACCGCCTGTGGTGGGTGTGGCCAGAGTGTCGTCGTTCATCCACCAATTTTTCGACAGGTCATACCCGGCCATGACTGCTGTCTCTTCGAGAAATGCCAGGACGTCCGGCGCCCAGCTCCGAAAGGCCATAGTCGGCTCGCAGCCGGCCACCGAGGGCGTTTTTGTGTCATCGCCATAGCGACGCATGAGTGGCGGGAGGGATTTCCGGGCCGACTCGTAGTTATGGAAGGCCAGCGGGAGCTGCCGCAGATTGTTCGAACACGATGACCGCCGGGCCGACTCGCGGGCGCTCTGCACGGCCGGGAGCAGCAGCCCGACCAGCACGCCGATGATCGCGATCACGACCAGAAGCTCTACCAGCGTGAAGCCACTCTTCGAGAAGCCCGCGACCAGGCTGCGAAGATTCACCGGGGGGTGTTCTGAGGGCATGGCATTTCCGGCGGCTGCCGAGCGGGGCATGACGCTCGCGTCCCGCAGTGCAATCGTCATGCCGAAGGCACGCACGAATCCGAGGCAGCGGAACGAGCCGGTTTTTCCCAACGCGACGAGGCTCGTCGAATCGGCACCGGCTGAACCGGCGGTGAAATTTTCCCCGCGCGGTGAAAGCATCACCGAGCGTGGGGTTCAGACCGGGGCGGTGGGGAGCGTCCGCGGATGGGCGGGCACCCTGCGAGGCGGCGGGTCGCGGCCCTCCTCCAGCCGCCACTGCTCCCGCTCCTGTTCGCTGGCGTAGTACGTCAGCCACACGGAGAGATCCTCGGCGTCGCCGGCGCTGCAGTCCCAGTGGAAGTAGTTGTCGGGCAGGTCGACCCGCTTCACCGCCGCAGGCAGGATGTCGCGGCGGACGAGACCGTAGAGTTCGCGGTCGGAGAGGTGGTCGGTGTGGTCGAGCACGACCCGCTTCCCATACAGCCGCTCGATCACCTCCCAGAGCCGCCCGTGCACCTGCTCGTCGTCGAGCGTGCAGGCCGGTTGCATCGCCAGCGGCGGGTCGAACCAGCGGGCGATCGGCACGAGCGGCGCCTGCTCCCAGGCGAGCATCGACTCGAGAAACCGGTTTTCGACGTGCGTGGGCAGGAGCCGGAAGTCGATCTCGAACACGGCCTCGTCGAGGTAGGGCTCGATGGCGTCGCGCAATTCGGCGTTGCGGAGCAGGCAGTCGACTTCTTCGGGATCCGGATGATGGGCGAGGTCCATGCCGTGCGATTCCACTGGGGTGTCGGGGGAAACGCCACCGGCCCAAGCCGACGACGTTCACTTCCAAGAGCCGACGATACCCAGCCCTGGCCCCGGTTCAATGAATTTCTGCGTGTATTTCCGCAGTTTTCCGGTGCCGAAACCGGCACGACCCCTACGACGTGACGACTTTCCGCCGCCGTCCAACCCCGCCCGGATTGCCAGTTCGACGCAAAGCCGTGCGGCGCGGGCCCAGGCCGCCCTTTTTCTCAAGCCAGAATGCCCGTCACGACATGGCCGTGCACGTCGGTGAGCCGGAACTGGCGGCCCTGGTAGCGGTAGGTGAGCCGCGTGTGGTCGACGCCCGCGAGGTGCATGATCGTGGCCTGCATGTCGTGCACGTGCACCGGGTCGGCCGTGATGTTCCAGCCGAAGTCGTCCGTCGAGCCGTGCACGTGGCCCGCCTTCACGCCGGCGCCGGCCAGGAGCCACGAGAACGCCCTCCCGAAATGGTCGCGGCCCTTGGGGTTATTCGGGTCGCCCTGGCCGAAGGGGGTGCGGCCGAACTCGCCTCCCCAGAGCACGAGCGTGTCGTCGAGAAGCCCGCGGTCCTTGAGGTCCTGGATCAGGGCGGCCGACGGGGCGTCGGTGTCGGCGCATTGGATCGCGAGCTGCGTAAAGAGGTTGCCGTGCTGGTCCCAGCCGGCGTGCATCAGCTGCACGAACCGCGTGCCGCGTTCGAGCAGGCGGCGGGCGATCAGGCAGTTGTAGGCGAAGCTGCCCTTCGTCCTCACGTCGGGCCCGTAGCGGTCGAGCACGTGCTCCGGCTCGTCGGCGAAGTCGACGAGTTCCGGCACGCTCGCCTGCATGCGGAAGGCCATTTCGTACTGGGCGATCCGGGTGTCGATCTCGGGGTCGCCGAAGTCGGCGAGGTGCTTGGCGTTCATCGCCGCGAGGTCGTCGAGGAGCGCCCGCCGCGCGGCGCGGCTCACACCTGCGGGATTGGCGAGGTAGGGGACCGGGTCGCCGGTGTTGCGGAACTTCACCCCCTGGAACCGGCTCGGCAGGAAGCCGCTGCCCCAGTAGTGGTCGAAGAACAGCTGGCCGCAACTGCGCTGCCTGTCGCTCGACGTCATCACCACGAAGGCCGGCAGGTCGTCCGACTCGCAGCCCAGGCCGTAGCTCAGCCACGCGCCCATGCTCGGCCGGCCGGGCACCTGGGTGCCGGTGAGAAAGAAGGTCACGCCCGGCGCGTGGTTCACGGCCTCGGTGTTCATGCTCCGCACAAGGCACAGGTCGTCGGCGAGGCCGCCGAGGCGGGGGAGCATCTCGCTCAGTTCGAGGCCGCAGGAGCCGTATTTCCGGAAGCCCTTGATCGCCGGCACCGCCGGCCACTTGGCGTAGCCGCTCGACATCGTGGAGAGACGCGTCGCCCCACGCACGCTGTCGGGAATGTCCTGCCCCACCCGCTCCCCGAGGATCGGCTTGTGGTCGAAGAGATCGACGTGCGACGGCCCGCCCCCCTGCCAGAGCATCACGACCCGCTTCGCCTTCGGCTCGTGATGCGGGAGGCCCGGCAGGCCTCGCACAGCCGCGGGCGTTGAGGCGGCGGCGTGCGCATCCCGCTCGAGCAGCGAGGCAAGCGCGACCGAGCCGATCCCCATGCCGGCCGAGCCGAAGAGCCGGCGGCGCGTCTGAAAAAGGTGCCAGTCACCAAATTTGGGTAATTTGCGTGTGTCGGACATTTAAAAAGCCTTCCTAAATTATCCAAATTTGGTGGCTGGCACCTTTTCGTGTCCTACTCGCGGGTGAGCGCCTCGTCGAGGTTGAGGATCGCGAGGCACACGCTCGAGAGCGCCGCATGCCCGGCGGCGTTGAGCGACTCGTCCCGCGGACTCTCGCCGACACTGATGAGTTGCTTCGCCGCGGCGGGATCGGCCCGGTAGGTTTCCAGCTGGCGGCCGTGCATCCGACGGAGCGTCTCGAGGTCGTAGTCGGTCGGCCGGCGGGAGAGGACGCGGCGGAAGGCGTGCACGAGCCGGCCGTCGAGGTCGGGGGCGGCGTGCATGCTCTTCTCGGCGAGCACGCGGGCCGCCTCGACCCACGTGGGATCGTTGAGCGTGGTCAGGGCGTGCAGGGGCGTCGAGGTGCGGCTCACCCGCACGGTGCAGGTCTGGCGGTTCGACATGTCGAACATGTTGGCCGGGTTCACCGTCCGCCTCCAAAACGTGTACAGGCTGCGGCGGTAGAGATCCGGGCCGTGCGAGGCGGGATAGGTGAAGTCGCGCTCCTTCGTGATCGCGAGCGCCTCCCAGATCTCGTCGGGCTGGTAGGGGTAGACGGGCCGGCCGCCGACCCGCAGCTCGATGAGGCCGGCGGCTGCGAGGGCCACGTCGCGGAGCACCATCGACGGCATCCGGAAGCGGCTCGCCCGGGCGTGCAGCCGGTTCTCGGGATCCTTCTCGAGGTGCGCCGGCAGCACCCTGCTCGCCTGGCGGTAGGTGGCACTCGTCACGAACAGCCGATGCATCCGCTTGCGGCTCCACCCCCGCTCCCGAAACTCCACGGCCAGCCAGTCGAGCAGGTCCATGTGCAGCGGATACTCGCTCTGCACGCCCATGTCCTCGGTCGTCTTCACGATGCCCGTGCCGAAGAACTGCTGCCACATCCGGTTCACCTGCACCCGTGCGGTGAGCGGATGCTCGGGTAGGAAGAGCCACCGCGCGAGGCCGAGCCGGTTGCGCGGCAGGCCCTCGGGCAGCGGCGGCAGCGCGGCCGGCGGCAGGAACGTGATCGTTTCACCGACCGGCGTGAGGTAGTCGCCGCGGTCGAGGATCTTCGTCTCCCGCGGCTTGTCGTCGGCCATCACCATCACGCGCGGGATCTCGTCGCCCTTGTAGAGCTCGAAGGCCTTCGTGGCGGCGTCGTATCTGGCGACGTCGGGCAGATCCGCGATGAGCTTCGGCTTGACCTTGGCGTCGAAGAACTGCCGCAACTCCCGGTCGATCGCCTTCTTCTCGGCCTCCGTCCGCTCCGCCTCCGGCTTGATCAGGAGCGGGGGCAGCGTCCGCGGCAGTTCGTCCCCGTCGGCCGGTTTGCCGTCGGCGAACAGGCCCGTCCGCCACGACTCGTAGAGCGCCTCGAGCACGGGCTTGCTGTTCGCCGCGAGCGCCTGCATCTCGGCCTCGAGTTCGGCGAGCCGCCGCTTGTTTTCCTCGGTGGGCAGCTCGACGATCGGCGGGGCCACGCGGATGCGCGGTGAAAACTGCTTCGGCATGCCCGATTCCGACAGGCGGTTGAAGGCGTCGAGAAGACCGTAGTAGTCGGTCCGCGTGAGCGGGTCGTATTTGTGGTCGTGGCACTGGGCGCAGGCCATCGTCAGGCCGAGCCACGTGGTGCTCGTCGTGTCGACGCGGTCGAAGAGCCCGTTGCTCCGCTGCTCCTCGGCGATCGCGCCCCCCTCGCCGTTGAGCAGATGATTGCGGTTGAAGCCGCTCGCGATCCGCTGCTCGACGGTGGCGTTCGGCAGGAGGTCGCCGGCCAACTGCTCGATCGAGAACTGGTCGAACGGCATGTCGTCGTTGATCGCCTTCACCACCCAGTCGCGCCAGATCCACTGCCAGGTATCGCCGTCCTGCTGGAAGCCGTTGGAGTCGGCGTAGCGGGCGGCGTCGAGCCAGGGGAGCGCCATCCGCTCGCCGTAGTGCGGGCTCGCGAGCAGGCGGTCCACCAGGATCTCGTACGCCTCGGGCCGCTCATCGGCGACGAACGCGTCGACCTCCCCGGGCGCGGGCGGCAGGCCGACGAGGTCGGCGTACAGCCGGCGGATGAGCGTGGCCCGTTCGGCCTCGGGCGCCGGCGCGAGCCCGGCGGCCTCGATCTTCGCGAGCACGAAGCGGTCGATCGGGTTTCGCACCCAGGCCGCCTGCCTCACCTCCGGCGGCGCGGGCCTCCGCGGAGCGACGAACGCCCAGTGCGGCGCATACTCCGCCCCTTCCCTGATCCAGCGGTCGAGCAGTTTTTTCTGGTCGTCGGAGAGCCGCCGGTTGGAGTCGGGCGGCGGCATCTGCACGTCGGCGTCGGTCGAGTGGATCCGCTCGAGCAGCGTGCTCGCTCCGGCGTCTCCGGGCACGATCGCCCGTGCCTTCATCGCGGCCGCGCGGTCGTCGAGCCGCAGGTCGGCCTGCCGCTTGTTGCCGTCCTGGCCGTGACAGTAGAAGCAGTTCTCGGAGAGGATCGGCCGGATGTCGCGATTGAAGTCGACCCTCGGCTCGTCGCCCCCTGCGGCAGCGCCGGCCATCACGGCGATCACGAGGGTGCATCCGCCCGGTCGCAAGAACGTCGCGCTTGAGCAACCCATGGAACGTTTCCATTCTGGGGTCACCCGCGTCGCCGATCCCGTCAGCCCCCCGGGGCGCAGGATCGCGGACCGTGCGGTCGATCGGCGGGAAGGTCAACTACACTGAGAAATATAGCACCCGCACGGTCCCGAAGCGAGTGCCGGTTTGCACCCATGACCATGCCGTCGCTGCCGGAACGGGCAGATATTCTCATCGTCGGGGCCGGTGCCGCGGGGCTGTTTGCGGCCATCTGGGCGGGACGCGCGGCCCGTCCCGAGGGACGACCGGCGTCGATCGTCGCCGTCGACGGGGCGAGAAAACTCGGGGCGAAGATCCTCGTGGCCGGGGGCGGCCGGTGCAACGTCACGCATTGGCGCGTCACCGAGGCCGACTATGCGGGCGGCACCGCGCCTGCGATCCGCAAGGTGCTCGGCCGGTTCACAGTCGACGACACGATTGGTTTCTTCCGTCAACTCGGCGTCGAATTCAAGCGCGAGGAGACGGGCAAGTTGTTTCCGGTGACCGACTCGGCCCGCACGGTGCTCGACGCACTCGTGACGGCGGCCGGGGAGGCAGGGGCAACGCTCGTCCACCCCGCGCGGGTCCATGCGCTCGAACGCACCGCGGATGGATTCCGCGTGGCGACCGACGCCGGATCGATCCGCGCCGCAACGGTGATCCTCTGCACCGGCGGCAAATCGCTGCCGAAGTCGGGCTCCGACGGCGCGGGCTTTGCGCTGGCGACCAGCCTCGGCCACTCGCTCACGGCGCCGATCGTGCCGGCGCTCGTGCCGCTCGTGCTCCCGGCCGACCACTGGATCCGCGGGCTCTCGGGCCTCACGCTCCCCGCCGAGGTCATGCTTCTCTCGGCCCGAGGAAAACGGCTCGTGTCGTTCACCGGCAGCACGCTCTGCACGCACACGGGCCTGTCGGGCCCGAGCGTCCTCGACATCAGCCGCCACTGGCTCGTGGCCCGCGAGGCTGATCCGGGCGTGCGGCTCGCGATCAACTGGCTGCCCGGCGAGCCGGCGGAGAGCGTCGATCGCATGCTCATGTCGGCGCCCGGCCGTGGCGTGCTGGCGGTGCTGCGCGAGCGGCTTCCCGAACGGCTCGCCCGCGCGCTCTGCGAAGCAGCCTGCGCGCCGCCCACCGGTGATCTCCCGCGCGACGCCCGGCGCCGGGTTGTGCAGTGCGTCACGGCGCTCGAGCTTCCGATTGTGGGCGACCGCGGGTTCACCGTCGCCGAGGCCACGGCCGGCGGCCTGCCGCTTTCCGAGGTGCGGCTCGAGACGATGGAGAGCCGGATCTGTCCCGGGCTGTTCTTCGCCGGCGAGATCCTCGACGTCGACGGCCGGATCGGCGGCTTCAACTTTCAGTGGGCGTGGGCGAGCGGCTTCGTGGCCGGTTCCGCGGCCGCCGCCGCCTGCCGCGGCGACGCCCACACCTCGTAGCGGTGCGCACCCTGCCGCAGGTCGATCGTCTCGAGCACGCGCCTGGCCGGCGCGGGCCGCCCGGCCAGCAGCCTGTCGACGGCGTCGATGACGTGGCCGATCGGGATCGCCTCCATCGGCACCGGGTCGGGATTCCACCGCACCTCGCCGCCACGAATCAGGCCGTGATCGGTGCGGAGCGCATGCATGCCCTTGAGCACCTCGCCCGGCACGCCCCAGGGATGCCAGCGATTGGGATCGCTGGGGCCCACCAGGACGACGACGGGCACGCCGTGGGCCGCCGCCACGTGGGTCAGCCCGGTGTCGATGCCCAGGCAGAGATCCATCCGGGCGAGCAGCCCTCCCACCTCGGCGAGCGACAGGGCTCCGCTGTGGTCGTGCACGTGGGCGGTCGTATCGGGGTCGACGAGTCGCAGGAGCGCCGCGTGGACGCGCTGGTCCCGGGGTGAGCCACATAAAAACACCTCGCAGCCACGATCGGCGACGAGCCAGTCGATCACCCGCGCCAGCCGATCGAGCGGCCACCGCTTCCGATCGGCGGTCGACCGGGGCGCGACGAACACCCGGCGCCGCCCGCGGGGAACGGCGG
The DNA here is from genome assembly GCA_010027105.1 of Planctomycetia bacterium. Classification (GTDB taxonomy): domain Bacteria; phylum Planctomycetota; class Planctomycetia; order Pirellulales; family UBA1268; genus RGVT01. The sequence goes on along the minus strand of RGVT01000021.1, from coordinate 1,842 downwards.
CGAGCAGGGCGTCGGCCTTCGCGAGCGTTTCCGGCGACGTCCAGTGCTCGTTGTGCCCGTCGTCGATGGCGAGCCCCTCGCATCGCAGGAGGTCGAGGAACAGCTCCACCTGGTGGCGGTGGGGCACGATCGGCACCACCCGCGAGAGGAGCCGGCTGCCGGACGAACGGAAGCCGATGCGGCACGGGATGCCTGCCAGCCACGCCAAGAGCGCGCTCGAGAGCGAACGCTTGAGCAGATAGGCCCGGTCGTAGCGCCGCCCGCGGAGCCGCCAGGCCTGCCACAGGAGATTCAGGAACGAGCCCCAGACCACGCCGCCGATGCGGGGGGGACGCTTCCAGGGAAGCACGCCGTCGACGTGCGGGCAGCCGGCCAGGAGCGCGGTGGAGCCGGCTTCGCAGAGCACCTCGATCACCGCCCGCGGGAACCGCCGCCGGAGGTTGCGCAGAAACGGGACCGCGAGCATCGCGTCGCCGACGAAGCGGTTGCGCACCACGAGGATGCGGCGGGGCTCGGTCGGCATGGCCGGGGGTCTGGGCATGGTGGCACGATCAGCGGGCGAAGCCCACGAAGAAGCTGAAGAGCTGCTGGTTGTCGTACGGGGCGTAGGCCACCGGGACGGCGAAGTCGAGCGCGATCGGGGCCGGCCCCATCGCCGGGAGCGTGATGCGCAGGCCGACGCCGGGCGCCACCCGCATCTGCTGGATCGACACGTTCGACTCGACGGTGCCGAAGTCGGTGAACACCACGCCGCGGAGGGTATCGTCGGCGGTGATCGGGAAGAGATACTCGATCGTGTTGAGCCACTGGAACGGGCCGCCGATGATCGCGGCGTTCTGGCCGGCGCTCGTGGGCGATTGGCCGTTGGCCATCTGACGGGGGCTGGCCCCGCGGAACGTGAAGCCGCGGATCGTGTTGTAGCCGCCGGCGAAGAAGTTGTCGTAGGCGGGCGTGTCGGGGCCCGACATGCCGAGCACCGAGCCGATCGAGAGCACGTGGCGGCCCGAGCCGTCGGCCCGCTCGCTGAGGAGGAAATACTGCCGGCCCTCGAGGATGCCGCGCGGATAGATGAACGATCCGATCACCTGCTCGAACTCGAACGTGGCCAGATGCCCCTGCGTGGGCAGGAAGGGGCTGTCGCGGGTGTCGTGGATCAGGCCGCCCGAGAAGCCGTAGACGGAGTTCTGGCCGAGCATGTTCTGGATGGCTGGGGTGATCAGCCGCGGGTTGTAGACGTTGACGCTCTCGCCGCGAAAGGCGGCGTTCACAGAGAGGTCGGGGGCGAACTTGAACTGGTAGCCCAGGCCGATGCGGCCGCCCGTGCGGGCCTCGGCCCAGTCGTAGAAGTACCGCGTGTAGTACGAGGCACTCGTCGACAGGCCGATCCGCGTGTCGAAGAGATACGGCTCCTGGAACGTGGCCGTGTATCGCTGCAACTGCGTGCCCGGCGCGGCCTCGAGCCGGAACCGCTGGCCCGCCCCGCGGAAGGCGGTGCCGTTGCGGATGTCGTCCCAGCTCTGCGGCAGCCGGAAGAGGTCGAAGTTCTGCTCGTCGATCACGATGTTGCCCACGAGGCCGGCGTTGGAGTTCACGCCGGCACCGATCATCAGGCGGCCGGTCTGCGTCTCCTCGGCGTCGACGTCGACGATCACGTAGGGCTCGTTGCCCGGAAACACCTGCAGCGGCTGGTCGGCGGCGAAGTTGGGCACCATGCCCGGCGCCGGCGGCAGGCCCGGCTGCGCGAACGGCTGGGCCGGGAAGCCCTGCGGCACGGCGGCCGGGGGGGACGGGAATCCGGGCTGCAGGCCGCCCGGCGGCACCGCCGCCGGCAGTCCGGGGGGC
>RGVT01000003.1 GCA_010027105.1 Planctomycetia bacterium | reverse complement strand
GGACCGTGCCCTCGAGCGTGCCGACGGTCACCGTGTCGCCCGCCTGGAGCCGCTGCCGCACGTAGTAGCCCGAGAGGATTCCGCTCATCACGTCACGGCCGCCGAGGCCGAAGGCCAGGGCGAACCCGGCCGAGAGGCCGGCAGAACCGATCAGGATCAGCTTCTCGAGCAGGGCGAACTGGATCCCGAGCTGGTTGAAGGCCGCGATGAAGGTCAGGATCGAGAGCACCCAGTAGCAGCCGCCGGCCAGATACTCGGCGTACGACAGGCCGACGCGGTCGGCGCTCGTCGCCACCACCCCGCGGAGGAACGTCGCCGCCAACAGGCCGATCACCACCACCACGGTCGCCACGAGCAGCCGCGGGATGTAGTTCACCACCTCGCCCATCGCGTCGGAGATGCTCTGCAGGCCGAGGATGTTGAAGGCCGCCATCACGAACACGCACATCAACAGCCAGAACACGATCCCACCCACGATCGAGGGGAGCGGCCGGCGGATGCCGACGTCGTTCATGCTCTTGGCCAGCCCGCTCTTCTCGGCGGCCGTCTGCAGGCCGATCTTCTCGCTCACCACCGCGATCACGCCGCCCACCCAGCGGGCCACGACGTAGCCCACCACGAGCACCACCGCCATCGCCACCACCTTCGGGGCGAGCAGGATCACCTGCGTCCAGGCCTGGGTGAAGCTGTCGACCAGCGCCTGCCTCGAAACGTTGACGGTGTCGGCCGCCGTCTGTCCAACCCGCGTGAAATCGTTCATCGAATCTCCTCTGTGAATCCTTCCGTGGACTCTTTGTTCGCGATCCGACCCGCCGGCGCCACACCGGGGGCGTTTCGCCACCTGCGGCCGAAGCGGCCGCCGGAAGATGGGTTGCCGGCGGCCCGCATCGCGCAACAAAAAAATTGTGCGGCCGTTTTCAGCCGCGTTTTTCGCGATCCGGCCAGGTGCCGGTGAGCGTGTAGCGGGCGGCGGCCGCCAGGGCGGCGGTCATGTGGACGAGGGCCCAGGTCGTGGCCCCGAACGCAAATTGCAGGATGTGCAGGGCGAGGAGCCGCGGATGCAGCTTGCGGCGCACGCCGGCCGTGAAAGTCCGCGCAGACGGAACGGGTGGAACCTCGATAGCCGCGAGGTGTTCGAGATCGTGGAATGGATTCATGCCATGCCGCCGTTCGGCGTCTTCTGCATCGTCGGAAAGGCTCATCGTTTTCTCCCCGATCCGGCCGGGCCGTCGCCGGCCCGTGCCGCCAGCCGCTCCCGGATCCGGCTGACCCGCATCCGGAGGGCGGCCGGCGTCGCGCCGAACATCTCGGCCAGGTCATCGTACTCGTGTCCCTCGGCGAATTTCATGAGCACGAGGGCCCGATCCTCCTCGTCGAGGCCGGCCAGCAACTTTGTGACGTCGTGGCTGGCGTCGACGGCGGCCGCAGCCTCCGGCTCCCGCGCAGCCTGCGCCTCGATCTCGTCGGGGCCGCCCGGCTCCTCGCGACGGCGACGGCGCGACCGCGACCGCCGCAGCGTGAGGCAGGTGCGGATCGCCACGCCATGCAGCCACGTGGAGTAGCGCGACCGCCCCTCGAACCTGCCGCGGTCGAAGAACAGCCGCACGAACACCTCCTGCGCCGCGTCCTCGGCATCGTGCTGCCCGCCCATCAGCCGCCAGCACACCCGCCACACCCGCTCGCGAGAGCGCTCCATGAGCGCCGTGAAGGCGGCGCCGTCGGAACCCTCGCGGGCCGCCTGCGCCGCGAGGGCCTCGTCGGAGAGCGCGGCGAGCCCGGCGATGTCGGAGGTGTCAGGATGCATGATTCGATGCTGGAGCGTACCTCGGGCCGGCTCGAACAAGGCAAGTGCGACGTAGGACAGGCTTCAGCCTGTCATGCCCCCCATGTAGGACAGGCTTCAGCCTGTCATGCCATGTGGGACAGGCTTCAGCCTGTCATGCCATGTGGGACAGGCTTCAGCCTGTCATGCCCCACCGGCTTCGGGCTCCCCAGACCCCGTCGCCGGACGTTCACTGCGCGCTTGCTGTCGCGCCGTCGCCGCCGTCCCGGCGTCGTCTCCGGCTTACGGTCGACGGGCAAAGCCCGTCTCCGACGCCTTCGGCGTCAGGGCCGGAGGCCCGGCTCTCGAGAGCGAACGGAGGTTCGCCAAGAAACCCGAGGCCACGATGGCGAGGGGTTTCGTGAATCCGGCGCGCGTGAGAAGAGTCAGGCGAATCGCAAGGCATGACAGGCTGAAGCCTGTCCCACATCAGGCATGACAGGCTGAAGCCTGTCCCACATCAGGCATGACAGGCTGAAGCCTGTCCTACATGACGGTCAGAGCAACGCCGTTCGGGCGCGGGTGAGGGCGTCGTCGACGGCCGCCTCGGTCGCGGCTTCGGCCACGAGGCGCACGATCGGCTCGGTGTTGCTCGCCCGCACGAGCAGCCAGCCGCCGGGGAAGTCGAGGCGGAGTCCGTCGAGCCGGCTGGGCGTCGCGTTGGGAAACGCCGCCGCGATGCGATCGAGGCCCGCGGCGAGGGCCGCGCCCTGCATCGACGGCGCGAGGTCGATCTTCGTCTTCTTCATCACGAGGCGCGGAAGCGCGGCGGCCAGGCCGGCGACCGTCGTGCCCGGGTCGCCCACCGCGAGCCGCTCGAGCACGAGCGCCATCGCCACGAGGCTGTCGCGGACGAGTACGACTTGCGGCTCGATCACGCCGCCGTTCCCCTCGCCACCGAGCACCGCGCCCACGGCGAGCATCTCGTCGACCACGTTCGCCTCGCCGACCGCGGACACATGGCAGGCGACGCCGTGTTGCGCGGCGATCGTGGCCGCCATCCCGCTCGTCGAGCAGTTGACGACGATCGGCCCGGGCCGCTTCGCGAGCACCGCCCCGACGCACAGCGCGAGCGTCGCCTCCTCGCCGATGGAGTCCCCGTCGGCCGTGGCGATCGCCAGCCGGTCGGCGTCGGGATCCTGAAAAAATCCGACATCGACGTGCCGTTGTCGGATGCGCGGGAGCATCGCGGCGAGGTTCTCGGCCGTCGGCTCGGGCGGATGCTCGAAGAGTCCGTCGGGCTCGCCCCCCTCGATCGCGAACTCGCACCCCAGATGCTCGAACAGGATCCGGGCCGCGCGGCTGCCGGCGCCGTGGCCCGCGTCGAGCCAGACCTTCGGCCGACGGCGGCGAATCGCTTCCACGTCGACCGTGGCCGCGACGAGCCGCACGTGGGCGGGGCCGCCGTCCACCTCCCGCACGCAGCCGCACGCGGCGCCGGCCGGCTCGACGCGCTCCGGCAACGTTTGAAAACGCTCGAGCACCTTCGCTCCGGCGGCCGCCGGGAGCACGCGGCCCGCGGCGGAAAAAAGCTTGAGGCCGTTGTAGCGCGGCGGATTGTGGCTGGCCGAGATCTGGATGCCGCCGGCGGCGCGTTCCTCGCGCACCACGATCCCGACCGTGGGCGTGGCCGCGATCCCGCAGTCGATCACGTCGCGGCCGGCGGCGACGAAAAAATCCCGCAGGGCCGCGGCGAACAGCGGCCCGTGGGTGCGGCCGTCGCGGCCGATCACCACCGGCCCGGCGGGCAGCCCGGCGGCGAAGGCGGCGGCATAGCGCACGGCCACGTCGGCCGTGAGCGTCGTCCCCACGACTCCGCGGAGCCCCGAGACGCTCACGATCAGGGTGTCTGCCATGTGGCCACGGAGTATAAAACGGCCCGCCGAAAACCGGCCACACCATGCCCGATCTCCGCCCCCGAGGTGCATCGACGATGAGCACGACCGACCACTCCGCCCGTCTCGACGCGATCGACGCGGCCCGTGCCGCCGGCACGATCACCGACCACTCCGCCCGCACGATGCGGGCCTGGCTCACGGAGCCCCGCTACGGCGAGTTCGCCGCCGACCTCGCCGCCCGGGTCGACGCCGGCACGTGGAAGGAACTCGACGACGTCTACTGGACCGTGATCCCGTTCGGCACCGGCGGCCGGCGCGGGATGATGTATCCCGTCGGCTCCAACGCGATCAACGACCGCACGATCGGCGAGAGCGCCCAGGGCCTCGCCGACTACGTGCTGAGCGTCGTGCCCGCCGGCGAGACCCCCACCTGCTCGATCGCCTACGACACGCGGCACCGCTCGGAGCACTTCGCGAAACTGTGCGCCGAGGTGCTCCTTGCGGCGGGCTTCCGGATCTTTTTCCTGCGCGGCTTCCGCAGCACGCCGGAGCTCTCCTTCACGGTCCGCCAGACGCGGAGCACCTGCGGCATCATGGTGACGGCGAGCCACAACCCGCCGAGCGACAACGCCGTGAAGGTCTACTGGGCCGGGGGCGTGCAGGTGCTCCCGCCGCACGACAAGGGGATCATCGACCGCGTCATGAAGGTCGACGCGGTCCGCCGCGAGAGCTTCGATGCTGGCGTGGCCGCCGGCCGCGTGCAGTTCGTCGAGGCGGAGATGGACAAGGCGTTCGTCGCGGCGGTGCTCGCGCAGTCGGCGCCGGGGCCGCGCGACCTTTCGATCCTCTACACTCCGCTCCATGGCGTGGGGGCGAGCGCCGTCGTGCCGGTGCTCCGCGGCGCCGGCTTCGAGAGCCTGCGGCTCTACGCTCTGCACGAGAAACCCGACGGTGATTTCCCGAACGTGCCCGGCCACGTGGCCAACCCCGAGAACCCGGCCGTGCTCACCGGCCCGATCGAGGAGGCGCACGCCCGGGGCGACGACCTCGTGCTCGCGAGCGACCCCGACTGCGACCGCCTCGGCGCCGCCGCCCCGCTCACGCGGCGGCCCGGCGCCGCCTGGGCCACGCTCTCCGGCAACCAGCTCTGCGCCCTGCTCTGCGACCAGGCGATCGCGGGCTGCAAGGCGCGGGGAGAATCGCGGCCGGGCGACTTCATCGCGACCACGCTCGTGACGAGCGGCCTCGTGCGGCGCGTCGCGGAGGCGCATGGCCTGGTCGTCGATGACGGCGAACTCGTCGGCTTCAAATGGATCGGCGCGGCGATCGACCGACTCGGGCCGGGGCGCTTCGTGTTCGGCGCGGAGGAGTCGCACGGCTACCTCGCCGGCACGCACGTGCGCGACAAGGACGCGAGCGTGGCGGCGCTCCTGCTCGCCGAGCAGGCCGCGGCGCTCAAGGCCGCGGGCCGCACGCCGCACGAAAAGCTCGACGACCTTTTTCTGCAGCACGGCTGCCACCAGGAGCGGCAGATCTCGATCATGCTTCCGGGGGCGACCGGCATGGACAGGATGAAGGAGATCATGGCCACGCTCCGCGCGAAGCCTCCGGCCGTGCTCGGCGGCCTCGACGTCGTCCGCACGCGGGACCAGGCGAGCCTCTCGACCTGGACGCCCGGCACCGAGCCGCGCACCTACGAGGGCGTGAAGAGCGACCTCGTGATTTTCGACCTGGCGGGCCTCGACGGCGCGGGCCAGACCCTGACCGACAACAGCTTCCCCCCACTCTCCAACGCCGTCGCCGCCCGTCCCTCGGGCACCGAGCCCAAGATCAAGTTTTATCTGTTCACGGCGGCCCCGCCGGGAGACGCAGCCTCGCTCGCGGCGACGAAGGCGAGGCTGAAGGAACGGCTCGACGCCCTGGAGGGCGACCTGCGGGCGCTGGTGGGCGTGTAGCCCTACAATCCAGGCGTGGAGACACGCCCGGAAGACAACGCCGAGACGACGCCCGCCGACACCGACGCCGCGGCCACCGCCCGCGACCGCTCGCTCGCGGCCGAGAAGGTGCGGTCGTTCCCCCAGACGCCCGGCGTGTACCTGATGAAGGATGCCGCCGGCCGGGTGATCTACGTCGGCAAGGCGAAGAACCTGCGGGCCCGGGCGTCGAGCTACTTCCTGAAGGCCGCGGAACAGGACCGGCGCACGGCCGACCTCGTGCAGGAGATCCGCGACGTCGACTATCTGGAGGCCGAGAGCGAGGTCGACGCGCTCCTCCTCGAGAGCCGGCTCGTCAAGGACGTGCAGCCGAAGTTCAACAGCGACCTCAAGGACGACAAGACGTTTCCCTACCTGCAGATCACGACCCACGAGGATTTTCCCCGGGTCGAGTTCACGCGCACGCCGCGGCAGAAGGGGGTGAAACTCTACGGTCCGTTCACGAGCGCGGGGAGCCTGCGCGGGGCGATCGTGGTGCTCCAGCGGATCTTCAAGTTTCGCACCTGCACGCTCGACATCCAGGCCGACGACGAACAGTGGCGCTGGTTCCGCCCCTGCCTGCTCGCCTCGATCGGCCAGTGCACCGCCCCCTGCAACCTGCGGATCTCGAGGGAGGACTACCGCAGGGACATCAATCGGCTGAAGACGTTTCTCGAGGGGGGCAAGAAACGGCTCCTCGAGGAGATGAAGGCCGACATGCTGGCCGCTTCCGCCGCGCTCGCCTTCGAGAAGGCGGCCAGGCTCCGCGACGAGATCCGGCTCCTCGAGACGCTCGACGAGCGGGGCGACCTCGAGGAGAACGTGCAGCCGGAGGTGTTCCTCGTCGACCCGAAGAAGGGGCTCGCCGGCCTCGAGAAGGTGCTCGGCCTGGCGAAGACGCCCCGCGTCATCGAAGGAGTCGACATCGCCCACCTGGCCGGTGACGAGACGGTGGCGAGCCTCGTGCAGTTCATCGACGGGTTGCCGTTCAAGCCGGGCTACAAGCGGTATCGGATCAAGACCGTCGACGGCATCGACGACTTCAAGAGCATCCACGAGGTGGTCTCGCGCCGCTTCGCACGGCTCGTGCGCGAGGGAGGGCCCCTGCCCGACATCTTCCTCGTCGACGGCGGCAAGGGGCAGCTCTCGGCCGCCCTCGACGCGGTCGAGGCGCTCGGCGTCGAGCCGCCGTGCATCATCTCACTCGCCAAGCGCGAGGAGGAGATCTTCGTGCCCGGCCAATCGGAGCCGCTACGGCTGTCGCGCGACTCGTTCTCGCTGCGGCTGCTCGAATACGTGCGCGACGAGGCCCACCGGTTCGCCCAGCACTACCACCACCTGCTCCGCGGCAAGCGATTCACGGACGAGTGACCGGACCGGAGTACGCTCGCGAAATGCGGCGGGGTGCAGACTGCCAGTCTGCACCTCCAGGAGGCGCAGTCTCCCCGTAGCCGCAGAGTGGCACTCTGCGGAAACGCCTGCCCCGCTTGAGTTTGCGACACGAGCGGCGCCCGCAACTCGCCCGGCACCGCCAGGAACGCCGATCTCAGTGATATGATTCCCGATGGCGTACGACGGGAAACACTTGGGGATGGGTGGTCGGACCCACGGAGGACTTTGCCATGGCCCGTTCGCGACTCCCCTGCCGGGGCCCGTTCGCCGGGAGCCGCCGCGAGTTTCTCCAGGTCGGCTGCCTGGGCGGCCTCGGCCTCTCGCTCGGGTCGCTCTTCCGCCTGCAAGCGGCGCGGGCCGACACGAAGACGTTCCAGCACTTCGCCGGCACGGCGCGAAGCGTGATCCACGTCTGGCTGCCCGGCGGCTGGGCCCAGCAGGAGACGTTCGACCCCAAGCCCCTCGCCCCGCTCGAGTACCGCGGTGAACTCGGCTCCATCGAGACGAACCTGCCGGGCGTCCGGTTCAGCGAGCACCTGCCGAAGACGGCCCGGATCGCCGACCGGATCACCGTGATCCGCTCGATGACCCACGGCGAGGCGGCCCACGAGCGCGGCACCCACAACATGTTCACGGGCTACCGCCCGAGCCCCGCGCTCACCTATCCGAGTTTCGGCAGCGTCGTGGCCCACGAACTCGGTCCGCGGGAGAGCCTGCCGCCCTACGTCTGCCTGCCGAACCTGCCCGCCCCCGACGCCGGCGCCGGCTACCTCGGCAGCGCCTACGGCCCGTTCACGCTCGGCTCCGACCCCGCCGACCCCGCGTTCACCGTCCGCGACCTCGCCCTGCCGGGCGGCGTCGATCCGCAGCGGTTCGCCGCGCGGCAGCGGCTGCGCGACGTCGTCGGCCGCCACTTCCAGCGGCTCGAGGACACGGCGAACCTCGAGGCGATGGATGAGTTCTACGCGCGGGCCTACGACCTCGTGAGTTCGGAGCGGGCGCGGGCTGCATTCGACATCAAGGCGGAGCCCGACACGGTCCGCGACGAGTACGGCCGCCACGAGGCTGGGCAGCGAATGCTGCTCGCCCGCCGCCTCGTCGAGTCGGGCGTGCGTCTCGTGACGCTCTCCTACGGCGGCTGGGACATGCACCAGAAGATCCGCGAGGGGATCACGAAGACGCTGCCGCCGTTCGACCAGGCCTACGCGGCCCTGATCCGCGACCTCGAGCGCCGCGGCCTGCTCGACACGACGCTCGTGATGGTGTCGAGCGAGTTCGGCCGGACCCCCAAGATCAACCCCGACGCGGGCCGCGACCACTGGCCGAAGGTGTTCAGCGTGCTCCTCGCCGGCGGCGGCGTGAAGCGCGGCCTCGTCTACGGCGCCTCCGACGCGATCGCGGCCGAGCCGGCCGACAACCCGCTCACGGTCGAGGATCTCGCCACGACCGTCTACCACTGCCTGGGGATCGTGGCCGACAAGGAACTCGTGGCCCCCGGCAACCGCCCCGTCGAGATCGTCGACGGCGGCCGGGTGCGGAACGACCTTCTCGCCTGACGGGGCCGCCGCCGGCGGCCTGCATGCATGAGCCCGAGCCCGATGCGTCGCCTGATGCGAGGTTGTGCCGCGGCGATCGCCGCGATCACCCTGCTCGCCGGCCGGCGGCCGGCCTCAGCCGAGCCGACCATCGACCGGATCGAACCGCCCGCCGCCCGGCAGGGCGCGACCGCCGACGTGACGATCACCGGCACGGAACTCGACGGTGCCGCGGAGGTCTTCTTCGAGGATGGCAGGATCTCGGCGGCGTCCCCGGCGGCCGAGAACGACAAGACGCTCACCGTGCGGCTCACGGTGCCCCCGGACTGCCCGCTCGGTGCGCATCGGCTGCGGGTGCGGACGAGCGACGGCCTCTCGCAGCTCCGCATGTTCCACGTGCATGGCTCGGAGCAGGTGGGCGAGCGGGAGCCCAACGACGGCTTCGAGCAGGCGCCGCCGCTCGAGCCGGGCCGGGCCGTCTGGGGCGCGCTCAAAAACGAGGACGTCGACGTCTACAAGATCCACCTGCCGGCCGGCGGCCGGATCGCGGCCGTGATCGAGGCCGTGCGGCTCGATCAGCAGATGCTCGATCCGCACCTCGAGCTCGTCGACGCGGAGGGCTTCGTGGTCGCCGCCTGCGACGACCATCCGCTGCTCGGGCAGGACGCCGCGCTCGCGGCCACCGTGACCGGGGAGGGCGACTACTTCCTGCGGGTGCGCGAGAGCGCCTACGGCGGCGGCAACGCGCTGTACGTCCTCCACGTCGGCGACTTCCCGATCCCGCACGTCGCCTGGCCACCGGGGGGCGCGGCCGGCGCGACGCTCGACGTCGAATGGTTCGGCGATCCGGCGGGGCCGTTCACGTCGCGGCTCGTTCCGCCGCCGGCGGACTGCGACGGCCTGGCCCGCGTCCGGCCGGCGAGCGGCGGCGGGGCGTCGCCGCTCGCCGTGCCCTTGCGGATCACGGCCGCGGCCGTCGTCCGGACGGCGGAGCCGGACGACCAGCCCGACAAGGCGGCCGCCGCACAGGCGCCCTGCGCGATCATCGGCCGCAGCGACGCGCCGGACGACGTCGACTGGATCCGCGTCGCGGCGCCCAAGGGGAGCACGTGGAGGGTGACCGGCTGGGGGCGGCGGCTCGGGTCGCCGATCGACCTCGTCATCGCCGCCCACCGCGCCACCGACAAGCGCGAGAAGATCACCGGCAACGACGACACCGACGGCCCCGACAGCGTCCTGCAGGTGACCGTGCCCGACGAGGGCGCGTTCCTCCTCCGCGTGAACGACTTCGAGCGGCGCGGCGGGCCCGAGTTCATCTATTGGATCGACGTCGAGGAGGTCGTGCCCCGGGTGACGGTGAGCGTGCCGCCGGCCCAGACGAAGACGCAGCAGCGGCTCGTGGCCGCCGTGCCGCAGGGCGGCCGCACGGCGCTCGTGTGCAACGCGGCCCGCACCGCCTGCGGCGACCCGGTGCGGCTGGAGTTCCCCGGCCTGCCCGCGGGCGTGACGGCGCTCCCGGCCACGATCGCCGATCCCGTGCACAACTGCCTCGTGATCCTCGAGGCCGCGGCCGACGCACCGCTCGCGACGGTGGCGACGCCCGTGCGCGTGGTGCGCGGCGACGGTGAGGCCGCGCAGGAAGTGGGCGGGCTGCGGCAGGGCACCGACCTCGTGTTCGGCGAGCCGAACAAGGCCACATACCGCACGTCGGTGAGCGACCGCCTCGCCGTCGCCGTGGTGGAGCCGGCCCCCGCCACGGTCGAGCTGCTGCCGCCCGCGACGCCGATCGCCCGCCGCGGCGCGCTCGATCTCGAGGTGAAGGTGACCCGGGCCGACGATTTCGCCGGGCGAATCCGCCTCGAGATGCCGTTCCGTCCGCCGGGAATCGGTGCCTCGGCCGTGGAGGTGAAGGAGGGCGAGTCGGAAGCGGTGTTCCCGATCACGTGTGCGGCCGATGCGCCGGTGCGGGAATGGCAGGTGGCCCTCACGGCCACGCTCCTGCCCGAGGGGGACAAGCAGCAGAAGAAGCCGAACCGGCGGGCTGCCAAGGGGATGATCGTGGCCACGCGGCCGGTCGCGCTCGCCGTCGCCGAGCCGCTGGTCGAGATGGCGGCCGAGAAGGCCGTCGTGGAGCAGGGCGCGGCGACGAAGCTCGTGTTCAAGGCGACGAAGCCCCCCTCCTTCTCCGGCACGGCGAAGGCCAGGCTCCTCGGCCTGCCCGCGAAGACCGAGGCCCCCACGCTCGACCTCGCGGCGGGCGCCGAGACGCTCGAGTTTCCGATCGCCGTCGCCCCCGACGCCCCGGTCGGCAGGCACGACAACGTGGTCTGCCGGGTGGAGGTGCCCGTCGGCGACGCCGTCATGATCCACCAGATGGCACCGGCGTCGCTCCGCATCGACAAGCCCCTGCCCCCCGCCGTCGCCGCCGTCGGAGGGCCCGCGCCGTGACATCCGTGAAGTCTGTCTGGGATACGAGGAGGCGAGGGGGAGTCGGCGAACGCTCGAGGAGCATGCGGCCGCTGCGGCCGCCGCGACGAGACTTTTGCCGCTCACCCGAGCCGGCGCCGATGCCCATCGTTCTGGTCGTCGTTCTGGTCATGGCCTGCGCCATCTGGTCATCGGTCGCCCACGCCGACGCCCCCGTCGGCATCGAGGTCTATCCGCCGCAGATCCGCCTCGACTCGGCCCGCGACCGGCAGCGTGTGCTCGTGCAGGCCACGTTCGCCGACGGGCGCACCGAGCACGTCGCGGCTCCCGCGCTCAGGCCCTCCGACCCGAAGTTCTTCGCCGTCGACAACGGCGTGCTCCGGCCGCTCGCCGACGGCGCGGCGAGCCTCGTGGTCGAGCACGCAGGACACCTGCGCGAGATTCCGGTGACCGTCGTCTCGGCCTCGAGCGAGCCGCCACTCTCGTTCCGGCTCGACGTGATGCCGGTGTTCGCGCGGGCCGGCTGCAACATGGGAAGCTGCCACGGGGCGGCCCGCGGCAAGGACGGCTTCCGGCTCTCGCTCTTCGGGTTCGATCCGGCGGGCGATTACCACCGGATCACACGGGAGTTCCCCGGCCGGCGGATCGATCCCGGCGCGCCTCCGGAAAGCCTGCTCCTGCAGAAGGCGACGGGCGCGGTGCCGCACACCGGCGGCAAACGGCTCGAGCCCACGAGTGATCTCGCGGCGACGCTCGTGCGCTGGATCGCTGCCGGGGCCCCCGACGATCCCGGCCCCGTCGCGAGGCTCGTCGGCCTCGATCTCCATCCGCCCACGGCGCTCATCGTAGGCGGCGACGTGCGGCAGCCGTTCGTGGCGGTGGCGCGGTTCGCCGACGGCACCGATCGCGACGTCACCGACCTCTGCTGGTATGGGTCGAACAACGATCCCACCGCGAAGGTGTCGCCCGAGGGCTTCGTCACCACGGGCAGCCGCGGCGAGGCCTTCATCATGGCCCGCTACGACACGATCACCGTCGGCTCGCCCGTGGTCGTGATCCCGAAGGACCTCGCCTTCTCGTATCCCACGGAGAGCGGCGGCACGTGGGTCGACGAGTTCGTCGATCGCAAACTCCGGAGCCTGCGGATCGCCCCGTCGCCGGTGTGCGACGACGAGACGTTCCTGCGCCGCGTCACGCTCGACCTCACCGGCCTCGTGCCCACGCCCGGGGAGCGGAGCGCGTTTCTCGCCGACCCGCGCCCCGACCGGCGGGCCCACGTTGTCGAGGAGCTGCTCGGCCGCAAGGAGTTCGTGGAACTGTGGGTGATGAAGTGGGCGGAGATCCTCCAGATCCGCACCGTGACCAACGAGGTCAGCCCGAAGGCGGTGCTCCTCTACCACCAGTGGCTCGACCGGCGGATCGCCGCCAACGAGCCGGTCGACCGGATGGTGCGCGACCTGATCTCGGCCTCGGGCGGCACGTTCACGAATCCCCCCACCAACTACTTCCAGCAGGAGCGCGACACGCTCAAGCTCGCCGAGAACGTGGCCCAGGCGTTCCTCGGGATGCGGATCCAGTGCGCCCAATGCCACAACCACCCGTTCGACCGCTGGACGATGGACGACTACTACGGCTTCGCCGCCTTCTTCAAGCAGATCGCCCGCAAGCGCGGCGACGACCCGCGCGAGTTCATCGTCTACGACTCCGGCTCGGGGGACGTGAAGCACCCGGTGACGGGCCAGGTCGTCCAGCCGAAGTTTCTAGGCGGCGACGCCCCGAAGGTGACCGACCGCGACCGCCGCGAGGCCCTCGCCGCCTGGATCACCTCGCCCGACAACCCCTATTTCGCCAGGCACGTGGCGAACGTCGCCTGGACGCACTTCTTCGGCCGCGGCATCGTGCACGAGCCCGACGACGCCCGCGTGAGCAATCCCCCCTCCAACGGTCCGCTGCTCGCCGAACTCGGCCGCCGGTTCGCCGCCTCGGGCTGGGACTTCCGCCGGCTCGTCCGCGACATCGTCCTCTCGCGCACCTACCAGCGGTCGTGCGAGACCAACGCCACGAACAGGCTCGACGACGTGAATTTCTCGCACGCCGCCGTCCGCCGGATCCGGGCCGAGGTGCTCCTCGACGTGCTCGCCGAGGTGACCGACACCAAGAACAAGTTCCCCGGCCTGCCGCTCGGGGCCCGCGCCGTGCAGGTGGCCGACGGCCGCACCACGAACTACTTCCTCACGACCTTCGGCCGGGCGACCCGCGACGACGTCTGCAGCTGCGCCGTCCGCATGGACCCGAGCCTCTCGCAGGCCCTGCACCTCTTGAACGGCGACGCCGCGAACGACCGGATCAGGCAGGGCGGCCTCGTGGCCCGGCAGGTCGACGGCGGCACACCCGACAGCGAGATCATCGACGGCCTGTTCGTGCGCTGCTACGGCCGGATGCCGACCGAACGCGAGCGGATCGAGACGCTCGCCGGCGTGATCGGCGCCCCCGACCGCAAGGCCGCCCTCGAGGACGTCTTCTGGGCGCTCCTGAATTCCCCCGAGTTCATCTTCAACCACTGATCACGTCGATGCACGCAGCGGACAGCCACGTCAACGCGCCCAACCCGGCTTCGGACTCCCCATACCCCGTGTGGGACAGGCTTCAGCCTGTCATGCCCGGATGTGGGACAGGCTTCAGCCTGTCATGCCCCACCGGCTTCGGGCTCCCCGAATCCTCCCCAACGGAGAAGGGGAGGATCGGGGCTGCCGAGACCCATGGATGCCGAAAGCGAAGCGGACACGCAGAGAGCCGAGGCCTGGAGGGCCGAGGCGAACGTCAAGCGAGAGGGTCTGGGCAGTCACGAGCCGGCGCGTGCGAGTTGGCTGTGTGCCGTGTTGCTGGCGATGTTTCCTGGATTCGCCTCCGCCGCCGATGCGCCGCCGACGTACGAGGAGCACGTGCTGCCGATCTTTCGGGAGAAGTGCGGCAGCTGCCACAACGCCGACAAGAAGCAGGGCGGCCTCGACCTCACGAGCTTCGGCCAGGCGCTGGCGGGCGGCTCTTCGGGCGAGGTGATCACGCCGGGCGACCCCGACGGCTCGTATCTCTGGCAGCTCGCGAGCCACTCCGCCGAGCCGAAGATGCCGCCGCAGTCGGACAAGATTCCCGGTGAGATGCTCGATGTGCTCAAGAAGTGGATCGCCGGCGGGGCGATCGAGCGTGCTGGCGGGCAGCCGATCACGCGGAAGACGAATGCCGCGATCGCCCTCGATCCAGCGGCGGTGGCGTCGCCGAGCGGTCCGGCCGTGATGCCGCCGCGACTGTCGCTCGACGTCGAGACGGTCGGATCGAAGCCGCTCGCGATCACCGGCCTCGCCGCCTCGCCCAACGGCGCCCTCGTGGCGGTCGGCGGCCGCGGGCAGGTGCTGCTCTACGACGCCTCGTCGCTCGCGTTCCTCGGCGTGCTGCCGTTTCCCGAGGGAGACGTGAAGACGCTGCGGTTTTCGCGGAACGCGAAGCTGCTCCTGGCCGGCGGCGGCCGCGGTGCGAAGAGCGGGCGCGTCGTGCTCTGGGACGTGGCGACGGCGAAGCGGGCGGGCGAACGTGGCGACGAGTTCGACCAGGTGCTCGCGGCGGACATGACGGCCGACCAGCGGCTGGTCGCCCTGGGCGGCCCGCACAAGGTCGTGCGGCTCCTGCGCACGGCCGACGGCCAGGTGGAGTCCGAGATCCGCAAGCACACCGACTGGATCACAGCCGTCGAGTTCTCCCCCGACGGCGCGATGCTCGCGACGGGCGACCGGGCGGGCAACGCCTTCCTCTGGGAGACCCGCGGCGCTCGTGAAGATTCGACCCTGAAGGGGCACGGCGGCGGGATCACGGCGGTCGCCTGGCGGGGCGACGGCACGGTCGTGGCCACGGCGAGCGACGACGGCAAGGTGCGGCTCTGGGCCAGAAAGGACGGCGCGAAGATCAGGGAATGGGACGCCCACCCCGGCGGCGCGCTCGGCCTCGCCTGGCTCCCCGACGGCCGGCTCGCGACCTGCGGCCGCGACCGGAAGGCCGCGCTCTGGAAGGGCGACGGCACGAAGGAACGCGAGTTTCCGCAGCACGCCGACATCGCGCTGCGCGTGGCCGTCACGGGGGACGGCACGCGGCTCTTCGTCGGCGACCTCGCCGGGACGCTCGTCGCCTCCTCCACCGCCGACGCCAAGCCGCTCGGCACGCCCGACACGAATCCGCCGAGGCTCGAGCAGCGCGTCACGGCAGCCGAGGCATCGCGCGCCGGCAGGGCGCAGGCCCACACGGCGGCCGACCAGACGCTCCTCGAGGCCCGCAAGGCCCTCGAGGCGGAGCTCGCGAAGGTGGCCGAGGCGGAGAAACGGGTGAACGAACTCGCCGCCGCCGCCGAGCAGGCCCGCGCGGCCCTCACCGCCGCCGAAGCCGACGCCAAGAAGTGGCGCGACGAGGCCGAATTCGCGAAGCAGCGTCGATAGTCGTCAACTCGCGCACCCCGGCTCGGGGCTGCCCAGCCCCTCTCGCTTGACGTTCGCTGCGGGCCTCCAGCCCTCCGCTCTCTGCGTGTCCGCTTCGCTGCGCCATCCATGGCTGCGCTCGCTCCCACAGCCTGCTCGAGGGCATGGGCAGCCCCGAGCCTCCTCTTCTCAGTTGAGGAGGCTTCGGGCTCCCCAGTGCCCCGGCCGCCGGCTTTAGCGACCAGCGAAGGCATCTTCACGCGAACACCCGGCATCGTGCCGTTGTTCGCTTGGCGGGCCTCCGCCCGCTGGTGCTCAACCGGGCCTCCAGCCCTGACGCCGAAGGCGTCGGAGACGGGCTTTGCCCGTCGACCGTAAGCCGGAGACGACGCCGGGACGGCGGCGACGGCGCGACAGCAAGCCCGCAGCGAACGTCCGGCGACGGGGTCTGGGGAGCCCGAAGCCGGTGGGGCATGACAGGCTGAAGCCTATCCCACGCATGACAGGCTGAAGCCTATCCCACGCATGACAGGCTGAAGCCTGTCCCACGTGGGTTCAGCGGCTGTTCATGTCGCACGATACGCCGCCGGCGGCCGGCACGTAGCAGGCCCGGGCGTAGTCCATCACCATGCGGTGCGAACTGAACCGCCACCCCAACGACCCGATCGAGTTCATCATCATCTTGATCCACGTCCGCGGCAGGCCGTCGGCGTCGCGGTCGTAGAACAGCGGGATCACCTCCCCCTCGAGCACCTTGTAGAGCGCCTCGTAGTCGCGCCGGTCGGTGATCGCGTCGTTGGCGTGCGTCTCGCCACGGCCGATCGCGAAGCCGTTGCGGCCGTCGTAGGCCTCCGCCCACCAGCCGTCGAGGATCGAGCAGTTGAGGCCGCCGTTGTAGACCACCTTCTGGCCGCTGGTGCCCGAGGCCTCGAGCGGCCGGCGCGGGTTGTTGAGCCACACGTCGACGCCCTGGATCAAGTGGCGGCAGACGTTGATGTCGTAATCCTCCACGAACACGATCCGGCCGCTGGTGCGCGGGTCGAGGCGGAGGTTCGCGATCTTGCGGATCAGCGCCTTGCCCGGCTCGTCGGCCGGGTGGGCCTTGCCGGCGAAGATGATCTGGATCGGACGCATCGGGTCGGTGATCAGCTTGTGCAGCCGGTCCAGATCGGCGAGCACGAGATCGGCCCGCTTGTAGGTGGCGAACCGGCGGGCGAAGCCGATCGTGAGGATGTTCGGGTCGAGCACCGTCCGGGCGGCCTCCACCGCCTCGTCGCATTCGCCGCGGCGCCGGCACTGCCGGCTGAGGCGGCGGCGCACGAACTGCAGCAGCAAGTTCTTGAGCGCGTAGTGCGTCTCCCAGAGCTCGCCGGGGTCGCAGTCGTGGATCTTCTGCCAGACGTCGGGCTCGCCCATGCGGCGGAACCATCCGGCCGGAAAGAGGCGGTCGTAGAGCTGGAGCATCTGCCAGGAGAGCCAGCTCGGCACGTGCACGCCATTGGTGATGTGCCCGATCGGCACCTCCTCCTCGACGCGGCCCGGCCAGAGGCCGTTCCACATTCGGCGGCTGACGTGGCCGTGGAGGGCGCTCACGGCATTGGCCCGGCGCGACATCTTCAACCCGAGCACGGTCATGCAGAACGGCTCGGAGTGGTTGGCCGGATCGACGCGGCCCAGGCTCATCAGGTGGTCGTGCGAGATGCCGAGGGCGTCGCGCATCGGCCCGAGGTGCTCCTCCATCAGGCCGCTGTCGAAGCGGTCGTGGCCGGCCGGCACGGGCGTGTGCGTGGTGAACACGGTCTGCCGGGCGACCTTCCGCGAGGCGTCGACGAACGTGTAGCCGTCGCGGTCCATCCGGCCGCGGACCGCCTCGAGCGTGGCGAAGACGGAGTGGCCTTCGTTGAGGTGATAGACGCCGGGCACGATGCCGAGCGCGCGGATCGCCCGCACGCCGCCGATGCCGAGCACGATCTCCTGGCGGATGCGGGTGCGGGTGTCGCCGCCGTAGAGGCGGCTGGTGAGTTTGCGGTCGTCGGGGCTGTTGCCGTCGACGTTGCAATCGAGCAGGTAGAGGCTGACTCGGCCCACCGCCATCTTCCACACCTGGGCGAAGATCGGGCCCGACCGCGTGTCGACCTGCACCATCACGGGCGTGCCGTCGGCCCCGATGGCCGGCTCGACGGGCAGCACCTCGACCCGCGACTGCAGATATTCCTCGTGCTGGTAGCCGTCGACGTCCAGGAGCTGCCTGAAGTAGCCCTGGTCGTAGAACAGGCCGACGGCGATGAGCGGGATGCCGAGGCCGCTCGCGCTCTTGACGTGATCGCCGGAGAGCACGCCCAGGCCGCCGGAATAGATCGGCACCGACTCGTGGATGCCGAACTCGGCGGAAAAATAGACCACGGGCTTGGAGCCGAGCACGCCCGCGTGGACGTCGCTCCAGGTCGTGCCCGCCGCCAGGTATTCCTTGAGGCGGCGGTAGGCCTGATTGATCCGGCTGTAGAGCACGAGCTCGGCCGCCCGGGCCTCGAGCCGCTCCGGGGTGAACTCGGCCAGCAGCGCGATCGGGTTGTGGTCGAGCTGCCGCCACCGGATCGGGTCGAGCTCGCGGAACAGGTTCGTGACCTCGGGGTGCCAGCTCCACCAGAGGTTCCTGGCGAGGGCCATGCACTTGTCGTAGAGGTGCTGTGGAGAGAGCTCGTCGAGCCGGGGCGGGCCGAGCTGGGGGCCCGTGGTCGAACCGTTCCTGGAGACGGGCCGCGTCGAGACTTCTTCCTCTGCCTGGCTCATGGGTGCTCCTCCGGGCGTGATGTGGAGATGGTGGGAACCGTAGCCAGAAGGTCGGCGAGTATACCGGCGGCCGGGGGGCGATTCGACCCCCGGGCCCGCCGTGACGATAATCTCACGAATGTTCGCGGCCGACCCCCCGCATCCCCATCCCGGCCCCCTGCGGAGCCTCTGCGACGCCCTCGGAACGCGGGCGGAGGAGACGGCCGCGGCCGGCCCGTGGCACGCCGGAGCGTTCGCCCTGCTCGCCGAGTCGGGCACGCTCGCCGGATTCATCCCGCCGGCCCACGGCGGCACCGGGGCCCCTGAGACGGCGCTCGTCGCGGCGCTCACGGCGATCGCCTCCCGATGCCTCACGACGGCGCTCGTGCTCACGCAGTGGGCCGCCGGCGTGCGGATCATCGCCGGAGGCTCCGAGACCCTGCGGGCGGCCCGGCTTCCGGGGCTCGCCCGCGGCGCCGCCACCACGACGGTCGGCATCGCCCAACTCTCGACGAGCCGGCGGCACCTGCACGCGCCGACGCTCGTCGCCCGGCGGCGCGGGGGCTGCTGGCGGCTCGACGGCCTCTGCCCGTGGGTCACCGGAGCCGACTCGAGCGACACGATCGTCACCGGGGCGGTCGGCGACGCGGGCGAACAGCTGTTTTTCGTCGTTCCGACCGACGCTCCCGGGCTCCAGATCGCGCCGCCGCTCGACCTGCTCGCGCTCTCCGGCAGCCGCACGTCGAGCGTGACGTTCACCGCGGTCGAGCCGGCCGACGTGATCGTGCCGGAGGCCGGCGGCGGTGTGCGCACCGGGGGGCTCGCCACCACGGCCCTGGCGCTGGGGAGCACCCGGGCGGCGGTGGACCTCCTCGACCGCGAGGCGCGGGCCCGGCCCGCGCTGCACCCCGTCGCCACAGCCCTCGGGGCCGAGGCGGCGGGCCTCGAGGCCCGGCTCCATGAGGCCGCGGCGGCCGGCAGCGAGCCCGAGGCCCGCGACCGGCTCCGGGCCGACGCCAACGGCCTCGTGGTGAGGGCTGCCCAGGCTGCCCTCACGGCCACGAAGGGGGCGGGATTCGTGGCCGGGCACCCCGCCGGGCGGCTCGTGCGGGAGGCCCACTTCTTCCTGGTGTGGAGCTGCCCGCAGACGGTGTCGGGCATCACCCTGTGCGAACTGTCGCGCGGCTGATTGTGAGCCCGCGGTTCGGTTCGTGTGAGGGCCGGCCCCGGACCGGCAAACTGCTCTTGCCCCGCGGGACGGGGGTGCGAAAAATTCCGCCCCCATGGCCCCGCCGCGTTCCGTCGTCGTCGTCAAACTCTCCGCCATCGGCGACGTGCTCGTGGGGCATCCGGCGATCGAACATCTCTTCCGGCCGCAGCGCGGCTGGAGCAGGTCGTTCACGGCGATCGGCGCCCTGCGCCGGCAGCTGCGCGACTTCGCCCCCGACGTGGTGCTCGACCTCCAGGGGCTCCTCAAGAGCGCGGTTCCCGCGTGGCTCTCCGGCGCCCGAGTGCGGATCGGTCACGCCCCCCCCGAGGCCCGCGAGCAGGCCTGGCGGTTCTACACGCACGCGGTCGAGCCCGATGCGGATCACGTCGTCGACCGCAACCGCCACCTCCTCTCAGCGCTCGGCGTCGGCGACGCCCCCGCCGACTTCGACATGCCCCGCTGGCCCGTGAGCCGGCTGCGGATGCAGGACTGGCTGGCCACGCTCCGCCTGCCGCGGCCCCCCGTGCTCGTCAACCCGGGCGCGGGCTGGCCGTCGAAGATCTGGCCCGCCGAACGCTTCGCCGCCGTGGCCCGCGACGTGGGCGCCCGCCACGGCGCGACGTCGATCGTCGTGTGGGGCGGCGCAGCCGAGCGCGAGGCCGCCGAGCGGATCGTGGCGGCGGCCGACGGCGCCGCGGTGCTCGCGCCGCCGACCACGCTCCAGGACCTCGGCGAGCTCTGCCGGCTCGCACGGCTGTTCCTCTCGAGCGACACCGGACCCCTGCACCTCGCCGCCGCCGTGGGCACCCCCTGCGTGGGCCTCTTCGGCCCCGTGCCCGCGAAGCGCAACGGGCCATACGGAGCCGGCCACCGCGTGGTCGAGCCGCCGGCAGGGCTGCAGCCGGCGTGGGCGGACCGCAAGACCGACCGCGTGGCCATGGAGGCGATCGACGTCGAGCGTGTCGTCGCCGCGGCGTCCGACGTACTCGCACGCACGGCTGCGGCGTGACGTGTTCTCTCGACTCGTCCAACCCGGCTTCGGGGCTGCCCTGTAGGACAGGCTTCAGCCTGTCATGACCCACGTAGGACAGGCTTCAGCCTGTCATGACCCACGTAGGACAGGCTTCAGCCTGTCATGACCCACGGACAAGTCTCCTGAACTCCGCCTCGTCGATGACCGCGACGCCGAGGGACCGGGCCTTGTCGAGCTTGCTGCCGGCCTCGGCGCCGGCCACGAGATAGTCGGTCTTTTTCGACACGCTTCCGGAGGCCCGGCCGCCGGCCTTGCGGATCGCCTCCTCCGCCTCCTGCCGCGAGAAGGTGTCCAGCGTGCCGGTGACGACGAGCGTCTTGCCGACGAGCGGGCCCTCGGCGACCGGGCGGTCGGCCTCGGGCACCTCGAGGTCGACGCCGCACCGGACGAGGCCGTCGATCACGCGCCGGCCGTAGTCGCTCGAGAGCCACTCGTGCACGCTCGCGGCGATCACGTCGCCGATTTCATGCACCTCGGCGAGCTCCTCGGCCGACGCCGCCCGGAGTTTCCCGATCGTGGGAAACCGCTGGGCGAGGAGCGTGGCCACCCGCGGGCCGACGTGGCGGACGCCGAGCGCGTTGAGCGCGCGGGCCAGGCCGCGCGACCTGCTCGCCGCGATCTGGTCGACGAGGCTCCGCGCCGACTTTTCCCCCATGCGCTCGAGCGGCTCGAGATCGGCGACCGTGAGCCGGTAGAGATCGGCGTAGTCGCGCACGAGCCCCGTGGCCACGAGCTGCTCGACGAGCTTGTCGCCGAGCCCCTCGATGTCCATGGCGCCCCGCGACGCGAAAAACTTGAGCCGCTCCCGCACGCGGGCCGGGCAGGCGACGTTGGGGCAGCGGAGGTAGACGCCCTCGGCGTCCTTGACGATGCCGGTGCCGCACTCGGGGCATTCAGTCGGCGCGTGCCAGACGGGCAGGCGGCCCTGCCGCAGGTGCCTTTCCACGCGGACCACGTGCGGGATCACCTTGCCCGCCTTCTCGACCACGAGCACGTCGCCCACGCGGATGTCCTTGCGGGCCACCTCGTCGGCGTTGTGGAGGCTCGCCCGGCTCACGGTCGTGCCGGCGAGCTCGACCGGCTCGAGGTCGGCCACGGGCGTGATCGTGCCCCCGCGGCCCACCTGCACGCGGATGCCGGCGAGCTTCGTGGTGGCCTCGAACTTCTCGAACTTCCAGGCGATCGCCCAGCGCGGGCTCTTGGCCGTGGCCCCCAGCCGCCGCTGCTGGTCGAAGCGGTTCACCTTGACGACGAAGCCGTCGACCTCGAAGTCGAGCGCGTGGAGTTCCTCGATCAGGGCCGTGCCGCGCTCGACGAGCGCGTCGAGCGATTCGAAGGTTTCGGTGCCGGGGGCGACCGGCAGCCCGGCGCGCACGGCCCAGGCGAGCAGTTCCGACTGCGAGGTCGCGCCCAGACCGCTCGCGTCTCCCACGCCGTGGCAGAAGAACCGCAGCGGCCGCTGCGCGCACTCGCGGGGGTCGAGCAGCCGGATGCTGCCCGCGGCCACGTT
The DNA here is from genome assembly GCA_010027105.1 of Planctomycetia bacterium. Classification (GTDB taxonomy): domain Bacteria; phylum Planctomycetota; class Planctomycetia; order Pirellulales; family UBA1268; genus RGVT01. The sequence continues at coordinate 5,832 of RGVT01000003.1, read as the reverse complement.
GCGGGTGTTGGCGAACGGCGCCGAGCCGGCGGCGGCCTGGGCCTCGTTCAGGCTCACGAGGTCGGAGTTGGTCATGTAGACCTCGCCGCGGATCTCGACGAGCGCGGGGGGGTCGGGCAGGTCGAGCACGAGCGGCACGCCGTGGATCGTGCGCACGTTGTGCGTGATGTCGTCGCCGACGACGCCGTTGCCCCGGGTCGCGCCGAGGGCGAGACGGCCGGCCTCGTAGGTGAGCGACACGGCCACGCCGTCGATCTTGAGCTCGAGGATCCAGTCGATCCGTTTCGACCCCTCCTTCCCCTCGTGGAGGAGCTTTTCGACCTTTCGGCCCCAGGCGACGAGGTCCTCGGCGCCGTAGGTGTTGTCCATCGAGAGCATCGGCAGCCGATGCGTCACCGACTCGAGCTCGGGCACCGGCTCGTCGCCCACCCGCTGCGTGGGGCTGTCGGGCGTGACGAGGTCGGGGTGTTTTTCCTCGAGCCCCCGCAGTTCGTCGATCAGCCGGTCGTACTCGCGGTCGCCGATCTCGGGCCGGGCCTCGACGTAATACTTCCGGTCGTGGTGCCGGATCCGCTCGCGGAGCTTCGCGATCCTCGTGGCGGCCGAGGCGGTCACGGCTGCTTGTTCCGGGCGTTCGCGCGGCCGCGATACTCGTCGAGCGCGACGGCCCCCACCGTGGCCGCCGCGAGCACCACGATCTCCCCCGTGAGCAGCGCCGTGCCGTGGCGCTGCATCACCCATTCGAGCGGCGTGATCGCCGCCCGGGCCGTCTCCGGCCGCACGCCGCGGAGCACCGTCAGGCAGGAACTCGCCGCCGTGATCGTGAACAGGAAGCCCACGACGCCGAGCACGAGATAGAACGGGTTTCGCGGGCCCCTTCGCATGCCCGAAGTATAGCCGGCCGGGCCTCACATGCCCGTGAGTTCCGGCTGCAGCTTCTCGGCGTGCTCGTCCTTGACCTCCGTGAGCGTCGCCTCCGTGAGGAGCAGCGTGCCCGCCACGCTCACGGCGTTCTCCAGCGCCGTCCGCACCACCTTCGTCGGGTCCACGATCCCCGCCTCGACGAGGTCGCAGTAGGTGCCGCGGGCGGCGTCGAAGCCGTGGTGGCCGGTGCCGCGGCGCAGATCCCCCACCACCACGCCGCCGTCGGCCGCCGAATTCTCCGCGATCGTGCGGGTGGGGATCTCGAGCGCGTGCCTCAGGATCCTCACGCCCGTGCGTTCGTCGCCGTCGCACTCCCGCTCGAGGGGCTCGAGCCGGTCGATGGCCCGGAGGAGCGAGAGCCCGCCGCCCGGCACGATCCCCTCGGCGATCGCCGCTTTCGTGGCGCTGATCGCGTCGGCGAGGGCCTCCTTGCGGCTCTTGAGCTCGGCCTCCGTGGGGGCGCCCACGCGGATGATCGCCACGCCCCCGGCGAGCTTCGCCAGCCGCGCCTCCAGCTTCTCCCGGTCGTAGTCGCTCTTGGCCTCCTTGATCCGGCGGCGGATCTCGTCGCACCGGGCCGCGATCGCGGCCTTCTCCCCCCTGCCGCCGATGATCGTGGTCGTGTCTCGGTCGACCACGACGCGGCCCGCCGAGCCGAGGTCGGCCGCCTTCACGGCGTCGAGCGTCACGCCCAGGTCGCTCGACACGAATTTCCCGCCGGTGAGGATCGCCATGTCCTGCATCAGTTCCTTGCGCTGGTCGCCGTAGCCGGGCGCCTTCACCGCCACGCATTCGAGGATGCCCCGCAGCCGGTTCACCACGAGCGTCGCCAGGGCCTCGGCCTCGATGCTCTCCGCGATCACGACGAGCGGCCGCCGCACCGGCACCATCGCCTCGAGGAACGGCAGAAAATCCTTGAGGCCGGCGATTTTTCCCTCGTAGAAAAGCATGAGCGGGTTTTCGACCACCGCCTGCTGCCTCTCGGCATCGGTGATGAAATAGGGGGAGAGCAGGCCGCGGTCGAACTGCATGCCGTCGACCACCTCGATCGACGTCTCGGTGCCCTTCGCCTCCTCGACGGTCACGACGCCCTCGCTTCCCACCCGCTCCATCGCCTCGGCCACGAAGTCGCCGAGCGCGGCGTCGTTGTGCGCCGAGATCGCGGCCACCTGCGCCTTCTCCTTCCGGCTGGCGACCGGCCGCGACAGCGCGTGAATCGCCTCGACGGCCCCCTTCAGGCCGCGGTCGAGCCCGCGCTTGATGTCGACGGCGCTCGCCCCGGCGGCGAGATTCTTGAGCCCGTCGGCGAAGATCGCGTGGGCCAGGAGCGTGGCCGTGGTGGTGCCGTCCCCGACCACGTCGGCCGTGCGCTCGGCCGCCTCGCGGAGCATGTGGGCGCCGAGGTTCTCCTCGGGATCCTCGAGGTCGATCTCCTTGACGATCGTCACGCCGTCGTTGCACACGAGCGGCGTGCCCCACTTCTTCTCGATCAGCACGCACTTGCTCTTGGGGCCGAGCGTCACGCGGACGGCGTCGGCGAGCGTCGTCGCGCCCCGGAGCACCCGCTCGCGGGCGTCGGAGCGGAACAGGATCCGCTTGTGGGGCATGGCACCGGCTCCGCGGGGGCGGCGGCCGTGCCGGGTTCAGGCTGAGGATTCTACGGCGTCCGGCAAGCAGCCGAGCGACAGGACCGCGAGCGCGAAGCCCCAGAAGGGCTCCCCCCCGACGATGCCGATGAGCGGCCAGGCCACGAGGCCCGCGATCGCGAGGGGCCGCCGCACGGCGGGAATCCACATCCCCGCCGCGAACAAGGCCTCGAAGAGCACGATCGCGTGCGTGACGACGTTCAGAAGATATTCCGACCGCAGGAAAAGGCCCGTGAGATCGACGAGCCCCGAATCGGCCCGGGCGGCGAGCCACCAGGCGGCGGTGCCGTTCCACCACACGTCGCCCTTGAGCTGCGCGAGCGCCGCGGCGCCCGCGATCACCGCCGCGTGGATGCGGAGGAGCCCGAGGGCGATCCGCGACCGCACCGACGGCGCCGGCGACGGCCGACCGAGCCGGGAACGGGCGCCGCCGTCGATGGACAGCGCGTCGCCGGAGCGGCCGATCGCCAGGCACCAGAGGATCACGGCCACGACGTCGTCGGCGGGCCCGGCGAGCATCGGCCCGCGATGCAGGAGCGACGCGAAGGCCAACGCTCCGAGCACCGTCGTCACGGGCGTCAGGGCGCCGACGGTGACGCAGGCGAGCACGAGGCCTCCCGCGAGATACGCGATCCACAGGAGTGGTGACGACGGTAGAAAATCGAACACCGACACGCCATACGGCGACCGCCACGCCGCGAGGAGCCCGGGCGGGATCATGCCCGATGCGCCGAACCAGGTTTCGAGGTCCCGGGCGTAGCCCGCCCACAGCGCGAGCGCGAGCAGCCCGCCCCCGATCCGCACCGCCGCCAGCGGCCACGCCCCGACGGGCGTGAACCAGAACGTCGTCCACGTCGCGCCGATCGCGTCGCCGAGGGACGGTGAGCCTGACGGGCGCGGAGCGGCGTTCACGGCGTGGGCTCCTGCACGAGCGGGGCGAGTTCCTCGCGCGGCGTCGACTTGATCAGCTGCACCTCTCCGGCGACGAGCCGCACGCGGGCGGCGTAGGCCTCGTCGTCGCGGCCGGCGGCGTCGGCCACGCCGGTGAGCACGTCGGCCCGATCCGGGGGCAGATGCCGCATCACGCGCACCGAGACGTCGCGGGTCGACCAGGGCGCGAACGCCCCCGCACCGACAGCGGCCGGGAGGAGTGCCTCGCGGTCCGGATCGGCCTCGCCCTCGGCCACGGCCCGGGCCAACCGCCGCCACCGCGCCGCCCGCTCGCCGCCGAGCGACCGCGCGGGCAGCACGACGGGCCCCGCGGCCCCGAGGGCGTCGAGCCGCCGGATCTCCAGCCGGTGGTCGCCGTCCTCGGCGCGGCCGTGCGTGAGGAGCGTGTCGTAACCGAGGTCGAGCCAGAGCGGCGCCATCCAGGGAGAGAACAGTTTCGCCTTCACGGTCCGCACCACCGCCGAGCCGCCGCTCGAGGTGTTGCCCGCCACGCACAGCGCGAGCCCCGCGAGATACGCGGCCAGCGCCACGGTGACGGCGGCGCGGCGGGTCTCGGAAACGGGCGGAGGGGGCGTGTTCACGGGCATGGACATTCCGGCGGGAGGGCGGTTCCGGCGGCCGACCATGGTCGCCTCGCGTTGACATTCCCGCGAGCGGCCGATAGTTTCCACGAGGTTGCTCCAGCGGACCAGAGTCACGATTCATCGCTGGGGGATTAGCTCAATTGGGAGAGCGTCTGGCTGGCAGCCAGAAGGTCAGGGGTTCGAATCCCCTATCCTCCACTCCGGAATGACTCTACCGGCCAGAGCACCCAGCCCCCCGCCGCCAGACGTCGAGACCGCGTGGCTCGACGGGGCGGCGATTCCGCGAAGCGACCTCGCGCTCCCGGTGGGCGACGCCGGCTTCGTGCTGGGAGCCGCGGTCACCGAGCAGCTGCGCACGTTCGCGGGACGGCTGTTTCTCGTCGAGAGCCATGCGGCCCGGTTTCAGGACTCGCTCGCGATCGCGGGGATCGAGCCGGCCCTCCCGGTCGAGGCGGTGTTCGCGGCGGCCGCCCGCGTGGCCGCCCACAACCATCCGCTCGGCCCCGCCGGCGGCGACCTGGGCGTCGTGGTCTTCGCCACGCCCGGCGACTTCCCGGCCCAGCACGAGGGGCGGGGCTCGCCCCCGCGCGTCGCCGTGCACACCTTTCCACTCGCGTTCCGGCTGTGGGCGCGGGCCTACGACGAGGGCGTGTCGCTGCGCCGCGTGCCCGTGGCCCAGGTGCCGGCGACGGCGTGGCCGCCGGGCCTCAAGTGTCGCAGCCGCATGCACTATCACCTCGCCGACCGGGCGGCCGCCGCGGCCGAGCCGGGCGCCCGCGCCATCCTCTGCCACGCCGACGGCCGCGTCAGCGAAACCTCGACCGCGAACGTGGCCGTCGTCCGGGGCGGCACGATCGAGGCTCCGCCCCCCGCCGACGCCCTCGCCGGAGTGAGCCTGGCCTACGCACGCGACCTCGCGGCGGACCTCGGCATCGCCTGGCACGAGAAGTCCCTCACGCTCGCCGATCTCGCCGGCGCCGACGAGGTCCTGCTCACGAGCACGCCCAACTGCATCCTGCCTGCGACGCGTCTCGACGGGCGGGCGATCGGCTCGGGCCGTCCGGGCGGGGTGTACAGCCGGCTGCTCGCGGCCTGGAGCGACCGCGTGGGGCTCGACATCGCCGCCCAGGCCCGTTTCGCGGCTCGCCTACCCCTCCCGACGCCCGCCACCGGGCCCGGTCGGCGGCCCAATCGGCTATGATCGCGCCGCCATGGACGCGTTCCGCTACGTGCTCGACGTCTTCCTGAACCTCGACGAGCACCTCCACGCCGTGATCGAGGCCTGGGGCCCGTGGACCCACGTGCTGTTGTTCGCGATCATCCTCTGCGAGACGGGCCTCGTGGTCACGCCGTTCCTGCCGGGCGATTCGCTCCTCTTCGCGGCCGGCGCCATGGCGGCCCTCTACCCCGAGCACCTCGGCGTGCTCACGCTCCTCGGCCTGCTCTTCGTGGCCGCCGTCCTGGGCGACACGCTCAACTACTGGATCGGCCGCGGGGTGGGCCCGCGGGCGTTCCAGATCAACACCTGGTTCCTGAAGCACGAAAACCTCGTCAAGACCCAGGCGTTCTACGAGCAGCACGGCGGCAAGACGATCGTGCTGGCCCGCTTCGTGCCGATCATCCGCACGTTCGCCCCGTTCGTGGCGGGCGTGGGAAGGATGCACTATCCGCAGTTTCTCTGGTTCAACGTGCTGGGCGGTTTCCTGTGGGTGGCGATCTGCACGCTC
>RGVT01000200.1 GCA_010027105.1 Planctomycetia bacterium | reverse complement strand
CGTCGCCTTCCATGCACCTGACCGTCCTTGTCCCGACGCCACGTCGTTTTTGTTTTCGCTGCTGTTGCTGTCCAGGTCGTCACGCAAGACGAGCGGTCGAAAGACCTCTTCAAAAAACGTTCCAAGTTGGAGAAGAAGCCTCGCTTCGGTACTGTGGGTTCAAAGTACTTCATACCTGGCCAACAAGGGCTCCTCGACGGAGACCCTGCAAAATGGTCGCAAGGGGATATTTTGCCGCCCCTCGACGCGGCCAAGAAGGTGTTCGGAGACCACGCCTACAAGATCCCCGTCTCGAGCACGAAGAGCATGATGGGCCACCTGATCGCCGCCGCCGGGGCCACGGAGCTGATCGTGTGCCTGCTCGCGATCCGCGACGGCATGCTGCCGCCCACGATCAACTACGAGAATCCCGACCCGAACTGCGACCTCGACTACGTGCCCAACGAGGCCCGGGAGGCGCCGTGCGACCGGGCCCTCTCCAACAGTTTCGGCTTCGGCGGCCAAAACATCTCGCTGATCGTCGGCCGGTATTCGTAGCGGCTGCGGGGCGGGCCTCCGGCCGGCCGATTCGCGAGGGTCTCCATCCTGCCCAGTCTCGCCCCCGCAGGGTTTCCTCAACCGGTGCGACCCGTGCGGCCGATACCCCCGGTGAACCCCACGGAAGCCAGACCCATGAAACGCGCTACCCCGCTCCTGTTGGCCGTCGCCCTCGTCGGGATGTCGAGCGGCTGCTCGATCATCGACCGGCTGTTTCTGCTCAATACCGACGGGCCCCATGGCCACCATGCCCGGCAAGGCGGCGGCGCCTGCCGCGACGGGGCCTGTGAGAACGGCCAGTGCGCCGTGGGCGGGCCGTGCGAAGCCTGCGGCCCGGCGGGCTGCCAGCCCGGCTGCCGCGACTGCGCCGCCGGCACCTGCAAGGCGCACGTCGGCCGCTACGGTGGCCTCGCCAAGCATCACCTCACACCCGCCGAGCGGGCGGCGCTCGCGGCGAGCGACTACGGCGCCACGCAGCCGGCCGGCCCGCCCACCGGGGCCGTCGCCTATCCGTATTACACGACCCGCGGCCCGCGCGACTTCCTGGCCAAGAAGCCGCCGTCGATCGGCCCGTGAGCCGGCCGCGAAAAAGGTGACAGTCACCATTTGTCTGTAGACCCCGGCCTGCGGCCGGGGCCGTGTCGCCTTCGGCGACCGGCAAATGGTGACTGTCACCTTTTTCGCGGCGGCGTCGTTTGTGCAACGGGAGGCATCCATGCAGGCGAAGCGCGGTGGTGGAGTGGCGGCGGATGGCAGGCTTTCGCTCACCGGCTGGCTCGTGTGTGCGATCGCGGCCATCGGGTTCGCGTTCGACATCTACGAACTGTTGATGCTGCCGCTGATCATCAAGCCGGCCCTCGCGCAGCTCGGCGGCGCCGGCCCCGACGGCGTGCCGCTGCTCGTGCCCGGCTCGCCGGCCTACTCGCAGTGGGCCCGGGCCCTGTTCTTCGTGCCGGCGATCGCCGGCGGCGTGTTCGGCCTGCTCGGCGGCTACCTCACCGATCTGCTCGGCCGGCGGCGCGTGCTTACGTTCAGCATCCTGCTCTACGCCTTCGCGGCGCTCGCGGCCGGCTTCGCCACGTCGCTGCCGCAGCTGCTCTTCTTCCGCTGCCTCGTGTTCATCGGCGTGTGCGTGGAGTTCGTGGCGGCGGTGGCCTGGCTGGCCGAGCTCTTTCCCGATCGCGAGCAGCGCGAGCGGGCCCTCGGCTGGACGCAGGCCTTCTCGTCGCTCGGCGGCCTGCTCGTGGGCACGGCAAACGTGTTCGCCGCGCGGTTCGCAGCCGACCTGCCGGCGATCAACGGCGGCCACGACGCCTGGCGCTACACGCTCATCTCCGGCGTGATCCCCGCGCTGCCGTTGATCCTGATCCGGCCCTTCCTGCCCGAGAGCCCGGTGTGGGCCGAGAAGAAGGCGGCCGGCACGCTCAAGCGGCCGAGCCTCCGCGAGCTCTTCAGCCCCGCGCTCATCCGCACGACGGTGCTCACCACGCTCGTGTTCGCCGCGAGCTACGGCCTCGCCTTTGGCGCGATCCAGCAGCTGCCGCAGATCCTGGGCGGGCCCAAGGGGCATGCGGCGATCCTCGGTGCGGCGAAGGCGGCCACGGACGGGGCCGTGGCTGCGGCGGCGAAGGCGGGCAAGCCGGCGCCGCCTCCCGGCAAGCTCAAGAGCATCGCCGGCAACGCCACCGACGAGGCCGTGGCCACGGTCACGATCTTCCAGGAGGTGGGCGGCCTCGTGGGCCGCGTGCTGCTCGCGGTCGCGGCGGTGCGGATCCTCTCGCGGCGGCTCCTGCTCCGCATCTTTCAGATTCCGGCGCTCGTCGTGGTGCCGGCGCTCTTCTGGTGGATCTCCACGCAGTTGGGCGATGCCGGGTCGCTCCCCTGGATCAAGGCGGGCATCTTCGTGGCGGGCCTGCTCACCGTCGCGCAGTTTAGTTTCTGGGGCAACTACATCCCGCTCGTGTTCCCCACGCACCTCCGCGGCACGGGAGAGAGCTTCGCCGCCAACATCGGCGGCCGCGTGCTCGGCACGGCCGCGGCCTGGCTCACGCTCACCTTCTCCGCGGCCACGCCGCCGGACCCGGTGCGGATCGCCGTCGTCGGCGCCATCGTCGCGGGCCTCTACGCCCTCGTCGGCACGCTCCTCACGCACTGGCTGCCCGAGCCCGACACCGATCTCGCCTAGGACATGCTTCAGCCTGTCGCCGTGCCCGAGCCCTCGTCGCTCGTGCTCCTCGGCATCGGCGGGGTGCTGGCGGGACTCGCCGCGCGGCGGCGGCGATCGTGCGGGCCATCCCTCATCGGGTAGATGAACGCCAGTGAATGGATGAAGCGTGCCTTGTCAGTCCTGGGCCGGAGGTAACTGAAATCGGCCCGACACCACGCCCTCGACCGAGATGTCTTCATCAAGAGATTCCCAACGCAGGGCCGTGCCGCCGACCTCCAGCCGCACTCCGGCCAACTCCGCCTCGCTGGCATCCCTGAGCCGGCGGAATCGATTCGCCGGGAATCCCACGATTCGCTGGTCTGTCAACTCCACGAAAACCATCCGCCCCTCAGTCCAGACCCGTGTCGCCATCGCTTCGGTTTCCTGGTGAATGGTGCTCATGGTCTTTCTCCCGTAATAGGTCGATATGTTCGTACACCAGACGTTCCATCGTCATCACGGTATGCGCCGGAACGCCACGGTTCCGTGCCAAAATGACAGGGTCCAGCCAGAATTTGCATTCCCCGTCCGCACAACGGACATGAATGTGAGGAGGCTCGGTGCCCTCGTCGGAGTAAAAGTGGAATCGAAATCCACCAACTCGTAGCACGGTAGGCATTCGTCCAGCCTATTGCAGGGGAAAAGGTGACTGCCACCAAAATTGCAGAAGTTGGCATCTTGCCCAGATTTGGTGGCAGTCACCTTTTCCCACCCGATCGTCGCCGGCTGCTACGCCCTCGTGGGGGCGATCCCCACGCACTGGCTCCCCGAGCCCGACGCCCACCAGCGCTTAGGCCCCTGCCGCGGCGACGCCCGCAAGCCGAGTTCGGCGCCCACCCATTTGGATGGGTTGCAGCCGCGTGTGTATCGTAGAGTCATGGAAATGACGCGTGAGCAGTTGCTAGGCAGGATTTGGATCGATCCCGCGCGTTGTGCGGGCAAGCCTTGCATTCGAGGCCACCGGATCTGGGTGTCGCTCATCCTCGACCTGCTCGCCTCTGGCGAGTCGATCGACGACATTCTCACGAACTACCCCGGGGCTCACTGAGGACGACATCCGGGCGTGCCTTGCCTACGGCTCCGAGATGGCTCGTGAGCGGTACGTCGACATACCGCTCGAAGCGTCGTGAAAATCAAGCTCGACGAAAATCTGGGTGAACGCGGGCGGCAACTGCTGAACAGTGCGGGCCATGATGTCTGCACCGTCCCTCTGCAAGGCGCTTCAGCCTGCCTCTGGCAAAAGCAGGTCGGGCGACACGACGTGCTATAAAAACGGTAATTAATATCAAAAGCGTGACATTCGTGGCGATTGATGGTATGAAGTTTCTCCATGCGGCGAAATTTCGGGTCATTCCTCGGGGCGTGGCGACAGCGGGCGGATCGAAAACCGCTCGTGTTGAAGGGAGCTCGTCAGACAGGCAAAACCTATGTCCTCGCGGAATTTGGGGCCGCCGAATATGCCGGGGTGCATGTCCTCAACTTCGAGGCTGACCCGCGGCTGGCGACCGTTTTCGAGGGGGAGTTGGATCCCACTCGACTCCTCCGAAATCTGGCGCTTTTGGGGAGGTTTGATCCGACGGCCGCCCTCGCGGGCAGAGCACTCATTTTTTTCGACGAGATTCAGGCCTGTCCGCGGGCTCTTACGAGCCTGAAATACTTCGCCGAGCAGCTACCGGCAGCACACATCGTCGCGGCCGGGTCGCTGCTGGGCGTCGAACTGTCGCGTGCCGCTTCATTCCCGGTCGGCAAGGTGGAACTGCACACACTCCATCCGCTCGACTTCTTCGAGTTCCTCGATGCCACCGGCCGCGAGGCCTATCGCGCCCGACTCGAAGAACTCTCGGCGATCGAGCCGCTGCCGGCCGGCATCCATGCCGAACTGATCGCGGCCCTGCGAGAGTATCTCGTCGTGGGCGGCATGCCCGAAGCGGTGGCGGCGTTTGGTGCCAACCATGACTTTGCCCGTGCGCGTCAGATTCAGCGGAACATCGTGGCCGCGTATCGGCTCGACTTCGCCAAGCATGCACCGTTTCCGCTCGTGCCCCGGCTGGCGATGCTGTGGGATTCGATTCCCGGGCAGCTGGCCCGCGAGAACCGGAGATTTCTCTTCTCGGCAGTCCAGCAAGGGGCACGAGCGCGTGACTATGAAGACGCATTGCTGTGGCTCGACCAGGCGGGGCTCGTGCATCGATCGTTTGCCGTGGCAACGCCGAAGCTGCCGCTTTCCGGATACTGCAACCGTCGCCTCTTCAAACTATTCGCCCTGGACGTGGGTTTGCTTGGCGCCGTGGCGAATCTTTCAGCGGATGTCGTGGTGCAAGGGAAC
>RGVT01000199.1 GCA_010027105.1 Planctomycetia bacterium | reverse complement strand
GTCGGCCACCTCGAGCACCGACACGTCGAACGTGCCGCCGCCGAGGTCGAACACCACGATCTTCTCCTGGGCCTTCTTCTCGAGGCCGTAGGCGAGCGCGGCCGCCGTGGGCTCGTTGATGATCCGCATCACCTCGAGGCCAGCGATCTGGCCGGCGTCCTTCGTGGCCTGGCGCTGGGCGTCGTTGAAGTAGGCGGGCACCGTGATCACGGCCTTGTTGACCTTGTGGCCGAGGTAGCTTTCCGCCGCCTCCTTCAAGGCGCGGAGAACCTTCGCCGAGACCTCGGGCGGCGTGAACGTCTGGTCGCCGGCCTTCACCTTCACGTAGTCCTCGGGGCCGCCGACGACCTCGTAGGGCACCATCTTCTCCTCGCCGGCCACCTCGTTGTGGCGGCGGCCCATGAACCGCTTGATCGAGTAGATCGTGCGCTTGGGGTTGGTGACGGCCTGACGGCGGGCGATGTCGCCCACGAGCGTCTCCCCCTTGTCGTTGAAGGCCACCACGCTCGGCGTGAGGCGGCTGCCCTCCTTGTTGGCGATCACCTTGGGCTCCTTGCCCTCCATCACGGCCACCACGGAGTTGGTGGTGCCGAGGTCGATGCCGATGATCTTTTCGCCCTGCTTGGTGGCCATGTGTTGGTCCTCTCTTTCGCCGGCCGTCAGCCGGCCCGTACACCAGGATTGTCTGTCGTTCCGGGTGTTCGGGGAAAAAGCAAAGCCCGTGCCACCCGTCCCGGATCGGGCGATCGCGACCGCCGAACCGTATTTACGCCCGCTTTTTGGAGAGTACAGTTGGCGGAGGCGGTTTCGCCGGGCCCGGGCACCGCCGCCCGGGCTGCCATTTTGGCCGCTCCGCCCGACAGTTCATGGCCAAGCACCCAGCCAAACCGCCGTCCGCCGCCGGCAAGCCCGCGGGCCTCGCCGCGCTCCGCGCGCAGATCGACCGGATCGACCGCGAGCTCGTCGAGCGGATGAACGAGCGGGCCCGGCTCGCCGGACAGATCGGCGCGATCAAGCAGTCGAACGGGCAGCAGACCTACGACCCCTCCCGCGAGGAGACGGTGCTCGAGCGGGTGGCCGCCACCAATCCCGGCCCGCTCTCGGGCGACAGCGTGAAGGCGGTGTTCCGCGAGCTGATCTCTGGCTCGCGGGCGATCGAGCAGCACCTCCGCGTGGCCCACCTGGGACCGGCCTGGACCTACAGCCACTTGGCCGCCCTCCACCGCTTCGGCAGCTCGGTCGAGTTCGTGCCGGTGGCGAGCATCTCGGCCGCCTTCGAGGAGGTGCACGCCGGGCACTCCCACTACGGCGTCGTGCCGCTCGAAAACTCGACCGACGGCCGGATCGCCGACACGCTCGACAACTTCTCCCGCCTGCCCGTCAAGATCTGCGCCGAAGTCCCGCTGCGGATCCACCACAACCTGCTCGCCGCGTGCGACCGCTCCGCGATCCAGGCGGTCTACAGCCGCCCGCAGGCCCTCTCGCAGTGCCGCAACTGGCTGGCCCGCCATCTCCCCGATGCCCGCCTCGTGGAGGTGACGAGCACGAGCGCGGCCGCCGAAACCGCCGCCAAGGCGCTCCACGCGGCCGCCATCGCCAGCCGCCAGGCGGGAGTGCACCACGGGCTCGACGTGCTCGCCGAGAACATCGAGGACGTGGCGGGCAACACCACCCGCTTCGCCGTCATCGGCCACGCCGACGCAGCCCGCACCGGCCGGGACAAGACGGCCCTGATGTTCGAGATCGAGCACCGGCCCGGCGGCCTCGCCGACGCCCTCGCGATCCCCAAGAAGCAGCGGCTGAATCTGACGTGGATCGAGTCGTTTCCGCTGCCGGGCGAGGAGCGCGGCTACGTGTTCTTCGTGGAGCTCGAGGGGCACCGCGACGACCTGCGCGTCCGCCGCGCGATCCAGGCCCTCGAAAAGCGCTGCACGCGGGTCGTGATCCTCGGCTCCTACGCCAGCGCCGCCGCCGTCGGCTGACGCCCGCCACAACGGCTCACCAGCAGGTCGTGCCGCCGTTCACGGCGACGGTCTGCCCCGTGACGAAGGCGGCCTCGCTGCTGGCCAGGTAGACGGCGGCCCACCCCACGTCCTCGGGCACGCCCCAGCGGCCCGTGGGGATCGTCGCCAGGGAGGCGTCTCTGTCGGCCTGCGGGTCGTTCGCATGCCGCTCCCCCGGAATCCAGCCCGGGGCGATCATGTTGACCGTGATCCCGGACGGGGCCAGTTCGTGGCACATGCTGCGCGACCAGCCCGTCTGCCCTCCCGTGGCGGCGACGGAGGCTGAAAACGGCGTCGTGCCGAGGTGAAACACCTCGCTCGTGATGTTGATGATCCGCCCGTGCCGCCGCCGCAGCGCTGGCCGTCGGGCTGGATCGCGACGTGCCCGATTTCGAGACGTTGTGGAACCGTCGGACGACGATCGTCAGGAGTGGGCACCGCAACACCGGTCAGGCGATCGCCCGCACCTGCCGCCGGATGGCGTGCTTGATCGATTCCCAGTCGGAAGGCACGAGCATCGTCGGCATCGGGTCGTGGTCGGCGTCGTCGAAATAGCACAGCGCCGCAAGCACTCGCCCGAAGTCAGTCAGCCCGAACCGCCGACCGTAGGCGGCAATCATGGACTCGAGCGGCATCCTCCCGCCGATCTCGTGCACATCGATGAAATCCTTTTTGGTGCCGCGCTGCGAGACTGCCAACAGTTTCATCGCTGCCAGGTCGGCGAGGCCGGCCAGTCGACAGCCGTAGTCGGGCCAGTCGACCGTGGGTTCGAGAAGCGGTGGCTTGAATTCGAGGAAGCTCACCTTCACCCCATCGATCGAGCCATGCACGGTGCCGTGGGCCAGTGATGTCGTCGCCAGCCGCACCCCACGACCGGCGAGAGTGGCCGTAAAATTGACGGGATCGCCGGGAAACCGCTGCGTGCACCAGTCGAAATCGACCGACTGCCGATGCCCCAGATGGATCGCCACGGCCGTGCCGCCGATGAGATGGAATCCTTCGGCCGTGGCCGCGGGGCCGAGTTGCCGCAGGCAGGCCTGCTGCTCCGGAGGAAGCACTTCGGCATGCATCATCGGCCAAGCGTCCCTTCCCACACTCGACGCTCAGGCTCTGCAATCCAATCCCGCACGTCCACGGCGGGCAGCCCGATTATGGTTTCCCAGAATCGTAGTTGATGCGACGACAGTTGCCTTCCGCGGTGGCGGATGATCCAGTCGCGAATCATGTCATCGCCGTACGTCCGCCGGAGCCAGCGAAGAGCGTCGAGAGGGCCGCTGGCGAGCACGCGGCCGAAGATGAAGTCTCGCTGGACCGCCGCGTCGAGCATGGTGAAGTCGCAGTCCCAGAACAGGGGACGCAGCGACTCGGGCAGGGCTGTCGATGGGGCGGTGCCAGAGTGCATTTCGAGATGATATCCCCGTGCCGCGCCGGCCCCCAAATGCTTGCCCGAGAATCGGTGCCCGGCACCGAATCCGACGTCGGGCCGGCGGGGAAGGCCGCGGCTGGTGGATCGAAAACGCGGCGGGTAGGCTGACGGCTTTGCCACTCCCGGGAGCCTCGCCCATGCCCCGCACCACGATCGTCGCCGGCAACTGGAAAATGAACCTCGATCGGGCCCGGGCCCGCGAACTCGCGGCGGCCGTGGCCGCGCGGCGCGGCGAGGCGGCAGGCGTGGAACTCGTGCTCTGCCCGCCGGCCGTGTATCTCGAGACGGTGGGCGCGACGCTCGCGGGCGCGAAGAGCGACGTCGGCCTCGGCGCCCAAAACATGCTCGACAAGCCCAGCGGCGCGTTCACCGGCGAGGTGGCCCCGCCGATGCTCGTCGACGTCGGCTGCCGCTACGTGATCCTCGGCCACTCCGAGCGGCGGACGCTGTTCGGCGAGACCGACGCGGCCGTGAACGCCAAGGCGAAGGCGGCGCTCGCGGCGGGGCTCGTGCCGATCGTGTGCGTGGGCGAGACGCTCGCGGAACGCGAGGCGGGAAAGACGGCGGCCGTCGTCACGACGCAGGTGCAGGACTCGCTGGCCGGCCTCTCCCCGACCGACCTCGAGAAAGTCGTCGTGGCCTATGAGCCGGTGTGGGCGATCGGCACCGGAAAGGTGGCCACGCCCGAGCAGGCCCAGGAGGTGCACGCCCTGATCCGCGGGCTGCTTGCGCACCTCGCCTCGCCGGCCGTGGCCGCACAGGTGCGGATCCAGTACGGCGGCAGCGTGAAGCCCGACAATGCGGCGTCGCTCGCTGCGCAGCCCGACATCGACGGGGCGCTCGTGGGAGGCGCGAGCCTCAAGGCGGACGACTTCCTGGGGATCGCAAAGGCGTTTGCCTGACCGCCGTCGCCTCCCGGGCCGCGATCGGCTATCCTTGTCCGCTGTTTCCCGACGCCTCCGGAACCATCTCCCGCCCATGATCGCGCTCGTCAGGTTTCTGCTCGGCTTCACGCTCGTCGTCACGGCGCTGTTCCTGATCCTCCTGGTGCTCATCCAGCGGGGGCGCGGCGGTGGGCTGGCCGGCGCGTTCGGCGGCATGGGCGGCCAGAGCGCCTTCGGCACCAAGGCCGGCGACGTGTTCACGAAGATCACCGTGGGGGTGGCCACGTTCTGGATCCTGCTCTGCGTGCTCTCGATCAACGTGCTCGGGCGGCAGCAATCGCTGCTGAGCGGATCGCTCGGCAGCGCCGCTCCCGAGGCGATCGGCCCCGGGCCCGGCAGCCAACCGCTTGCACCGCCAGCAGGGCAGCCGGCCGTTCCGCCGGCACCGGCGGCTCCCGACGCGAATCCGCAGCTGCCGGCAACGCAGGATGCATCCGCGGCCGCGCCGGCCTTCCCGTCGGCTCCAACGCCGCCGGATGCCCCCGCACCCGCCAAGTGACCGCCCGCGGAGCGCTCTCGTGGCCCTGAGCATGACCGGCTGCGGGGAAGCCGTCGCGACCGACGGCGGCAGCACCTGCCGGATTGAACTGCGCTGCGTCAACAATCGGTTTCTCAAGTTTTCGCTCCGCTCGCGCGAAGGTTTCGCCGCGCTCGAAAGCCAGATCGAGGCGGCGGTGCGCCGGCGCGTGCGCCGCGGCGCGGTGCAGATGACGCTCGACGTGACCGGCGCCGCGGCCCCGCCGCCCCGC
>RGVT01000198.1 GCA_010027105.1 Planctomycetia bacterium | reverse complement strand
ATCGCCACCGCGCTCGTCGACACCGGCAGCAAGATGGACGACGTGATCTTCGAGGAGTTCAAGGGCACGGGCAACCTCGAGATCGTGCTCGACCGGCGGCTCGTCGACAAGCGGATCTATCCCGCGATCGACATCAACCGCTCCGGCACCCGCCGCGAGGAGATGCTGCTCGAGCCGGACGAATACCGCCGCATCTGTGTGCTCAGGCGCGTGCTCGGCGAGATGAACCCGGCCGACGCGATGGAACTGCTCGTCAACCGCCTCGTGAAGACGCAGTCGAACGCCGAGTTCCTCTCGAGCCTCAAGTCGTAGGGTCGAGATGGAGACGCTTCCGGCGGGCAGGACGTGGCGGGGCGCGGCAGGCGCCGGAGCGGCGCTCGGCACGCGGCGGGTGGCCGTGGCCGTGTCGCGGTACAACGAGCCCGTGACGGGCCGGCTTCTCGACGGCGCCCTGTTCGCGCTCGCGGCCGGGGGCGTGCCACGGGACCGCGTCGACGTGGCCTGGGTGCCCGGGGCGTTCGAACTGCCGCTCGCCGCCGATCGACTGGCGGCGACGGGCGGGTATGCGGCGGTGCTCTGCCTCGGCGCGATCATCCGCGGCGAGACGTCGCACGACCGCCACATCGCCACGGCCGTGGGGCAGGGGATCGAACAGGCGGCCCGCCGCCACGCGCTTCCGATCCCCTTCGGCGTCCTCACCTGCGACACGCTCGCCCAGGCGCTCGCCCGGGCGGCGGGGGGCCCGGCCGACGGCTTCTCCGGCAACAAGGGTGCGGAGTGCGCCACCGCCGCGCTCGAGATGATCTCGCTCCTGGCCGCCATCCCCTCCTGACGGCCGCGTGGATGCTCCCGCCCGTGAAGACGCCCCGCCGCAGCCGAGCCCGCGAAGTCGCCCTCCAGGCGCTCTACCGCCTGGAGCTGAATCCGGCCACGACCCCCGCGGAACTCGACGCGTTTCTCACGGCCCGGCTCGGGCACGCCGACCTCGAGGCGTTCGCGCGGTCGCTCGTGGCAGGCGTGCGGGACCGCAGGCAGGAGCTCGACGCGCTCCTGGAAAGCCGGGCCGAACACTGGCGCGTGCCGCGCATGGCCGCCACCGATCGCTCCATCCTCCGGCTGGCGGCCTACGAGCTGCTCGCCGGCGACGCGCCCGGGCCGGTGGTGGCCGACGAGGCGATCGGGCTGGCCAAGCGCTACGGCACCGCGGACTCCGGCCGATTCGTGGCCGGCCTCGTCGGCAGGCTGCTCGCCGACCGCCGGGCGGCCGCGGCGGGTGGATCGGGAGGCTAGGCAGTGGCGATCTTCGGATTCGGCAGGGAGGAACCGGCGGAAGGGTCGGTGGAGAAGCCGGCGGAGAAGCCCGGGCTGCTCGACCGGCTCCGGGCCGGCCTGGCGAAGACGGCGCAGGTGCTCAATACCGACGTCCGCGACCTCCTCAAGCGGGAGGGCCGGCTCGTCGACGAGCCGTTCCTCGAGGAGCTCAAGGGGGCGCTCGTCCGCACCGACATGGGCCCGGGGGCCGCCGACGCGATCGTGGCCGACGTGCGCGAGCGGCTGCGGGCCCGCGTGGTCGATCCCGACGTGGTCCTCGACTCGATCCGCCGAAAGCTCCTCGAGCGGCTGGAGCCCACGGCCGGCGGGCTCGCCACGGCGCACAGCGGGCCGACCGTGATCCTCGTCACCGGCGTCAATGGATCGGGCAAGACGACGTCGATCGCCAAGCTCGCCAGCCGGTTCGTGAAGGAGGGGAAGCGGGTGGTGCTCGGCGCCGGCGACACGTTCCGGGCGGCGGCGGTCGAGCAGCTCACGACCTGGGCCGGCCGGATCGGTGCCGAGATCGTCCGCGGCGAGCCGGGCAGCGACCCGGCGAGCGTGGCCCACCGCGCCGTCGCCCGCGCGATCGAGGGGGGCTTCGACGTGTGCATCATCGACACGGCCGGCCGCCTGCAGACGCAGGCCAACCTGATGCAGGAGCTCGGAAAGATCCGGCGCGTGATCGCGAAGCAGATTCCGGAGGCGCCCCACGAGGTGCTGCTCGTGATCGACGCTACGGCGGGCCAAAACGCCCTCTCCCAGGCGCAGGGCTTCAAGGAGGCGGCCGGATGCACCGGGATCGTGCTCGCCAAGCTCGACGGCTCGGCCCGCGGGGGCGTGATCGTGCCGGTGGCCGAGCGGTTCGGGCTGCCGGTGAAGTTCGTGGGGCTCGGCGAGTCGGCCGACGACCTCGCCCCGTTCGACCCCGAGCAGTTCCTGGCCGCCCTCCTCGAGGGCGCACTGACGGCCTGACCGGCACAGGTTCCCACGGCGGCGGTCCGGTCGTGGAAACCTTGCGGCTCCGTGAACCGGAGTTGGGGGTGCGGCGATCCGCCCGGCCGATACCCAAACTGGTTTGTGGGGGGAGCGGTTCCGACCTGGCGGAACGGGCCGCGCCACCCCACGTCTGTCCGAACGCCACGCCTGCCGCGGTCATCCCACGGCCCAACACTCGAGGATTTCAGGAACCATGACACGCATCACCTTCCGCCTGTCGCTGGCGGCGGCGCTGGTGGCGGGCACGGCCGTCGCGGCCGACCCGACCACACCGTCGCGGATCGACACCGGCATCTACGATCAGTACGCCCAGGTCGTGCCGCCGAGCGGCGTCGCCCCGGCGATCCCGAACGTTCCGCAGGAAAACGTCCAGGAATACCGCGCCCTGCCCCCGGCCGAGGCCGAAGCGGAGATCGAGGAAGGTCCGACCCGCTACCTCGAGATGGAGTTCCTCACCAGCCGCCGGATCAACACCTACGGCTGGCTCGCGGCCGGCATCGGTGCCAACAACTGGGGCGCCCCCTGGAATGGCACGATCACGTTCGTCGACCGCAACTGGCAGTTCATGATGAACCAGCTCAACCTCGTCAACGAGCGTCTGCTCGACACCGAGGACGGCGGCTGGGACTGGGGCGGCCGAATCGACCTGATGTACGGCACCGATACGACGTTCACGACGGCGGCAGGACTCGACGCCTACAGCTACAACGCCTACAATTCTTACTTTATTCCGCGGTGGGCGTCGAGCAAGTACTACGGCCTGGCGATGCCGCAGCTCTACGCCGAGCTCGGCCGCGGCGACGTGTCGGCCAAGATCGGCCACTTCTACACGCCGATCGGCTACGAAGTGGTGCCGGCGGTCGGCAACTTCTTCTACACGATCAACGACACGTTCCAGTATGGCGAGCCGTTCACCCACACGGGCGTGCTCGGCCAGTGGAAGCAAACCGACCAGATGACCTGGTTCGGCGGCGTCGTCAACGGCTGGGACAACTGGAACTCAGGCACGTCGCTCGCGGCCAACACCTGGTATCCCGGCTTCAACAACAACACGGGTTTCCTGGGCGGTGCCACTGTGAAGAGCGCGGATGAGGATCAGGCCCTGACGATCTTCACGTACTCGGGCAACATGATGAATCCGAATTTGGTGGGTGGCAGCCCGTACTACGGCCAGGCGATCAACGCCAACCGTTCGTACATCAGCACGGTCTACATCAACAAACTGTCCGACAAGCTGACGTACGTGTTCCAGAACGACGACGGCTGGCAGTTCGGTCTGCAGGACGGCATGTACACGCCCACCGGAAGTCAGGGTAACAACGGCGTGGCTCAGTGGTACGGTCTCGTGAACTACCTGTTCTACACGATCAACGACACGACCACGGGCGGATTCCGGTTCGAGTACTTCCGTGACAACAACGGGTTCCGCGTCTTCAACCCGCTGCGGAATCTCAACTACGATCCCCTCAGCGGTGCCACGGGCAACGTGAACGGACCGTACCAGGGCAACTTCTGGGAGATCACGTTCGGCCTCAACTGGCGGCCGAACAAGAACTGGGTGTTCCGTCCGGAACTGCGGTACGACTGGTACTCGCCTGACAACATCCAGGCGATCCGCGACGGTACCGCCGGCACGCCCTACGGCTCGGGCATCGGCAATGGGGCGTTCGGCAACCAGTACGGCCAGCTGTTTGGCGGCGGCGACTTCATCTTCCAGTTCTAGTTTTACGGCGGCAGGGCCATCCATGGCCCCTGCCGCCTGGGGCGGGCGGAGGGCAAGCCAAGGTTGCCCTCGCCCGCCGGAGCGACGACTCAAGCGGGGCCCGGCAAAAATCGCCGGGCCCCGCCCTTTTTTTGCCCCCCCCCGTAGGACAGGCTTCAGCCTGTCACCAACAGCCTGTCACCGTCAGCCTGTCACCAACAGCCTGTCACCGTCAGCCTGTCACCGTCAGCCTGTCACCAACGCGACCTGGCATCGCGCAGACACTCGGTCCTGACGCCGCTTCCAGCCATTTTCCCACCCAGCCTGCCAGCCATTGTCTGGGCCTAAGTCCAGCATTTTCGTCCAACTGGGGATGCTTTGGTGCTCTGGGGAAGATGGGGTGTGTGTGCCGATTTACAGATCTTTGCCATCCGGCTAGCCTGCTCTGGCGGTTTTTCACGGACAGAACCCTCGCGAAGCCCCGGAGATTCACCCGATGAATCCCGGTGCGGTCGGCATGGAGGCAAAACGCGATGTTTGTAACGCAGGCGGGCGGGACGGTTCGCGGTGGGGCAGGGGACGCGGTCCTGGGCTTCCCGGGCGGTTTGGCGGTGCTTGCGGCCCTCGTTCTGTGTGCCGCCCCGGCCATTTCCACGGCAGCCGACGCCGCCCCCGCCTGGCTGACGAGTTACGACGCCGCCCTGGCGGCTGCGGAAAGCTCCGGCCGGCCCGTCCTGGCCCTGTTCACCGGCAGCGACTGGTGCCCCCACTGCAAGACGCTCGAGCACAAGGTGTTCGCAAGCGAGCCATTCCAGGCGTGGGCCCGGGAAAACGTCGTGCTCCTGATGATCGACCTCCCGCAGGCCGGGATCACCCAGGACGTCCGCAACGAACGGTCGCAGGTGTGCATCAACTACGGCGTGCGAACTTTCCCGACCGTGCTGCTCTTGGGCCCCGATGGCCGCAAAATCACGGCCCAAACGGGCTACACAGGCCAGTCGCCGGCCGACTGGCTGGCCCGGATGCGCGAGCACATGCCGGCCCCGACCGTGGCCCGGGACGCCGCCCCGACTGGCGACACAGCGAAACTCCACGGCTCACTCGACGAGGCGGTGGCCACGGTCGGGGCCGG